>NZ_JABWRZ020000004.1 GCF_014269185.2 Pseudomonas oryzicola | reverse complement strand
TGTGGGAGCCTCCCATGTTGAACACCCTTCTACCCATCCTGCTGTTCGCTGCCCTTGGCCTGGCAGTGCTCGGCGCCCTGCGCCGGGTGCGCATGTGGCGGCGTGGCCGGCCGTCCAAGGTCAACCTGATCGGCGGCCTGCTGGCCATGCCGCGCCGTTACCTGGTGGACCTGCACCACGTGGTCGAGCGCGACAAGTACATGTCCAAGACTCACGTGGCTACCGCAGGCGGCTTCGTGCTGTCTGCCGCATTGGCGATCCTGGTGCACGGTTTCGGCCTGCAGAGCAAGATCCTCGGCTACGCGCTGCTGGTGGCCACGGTGATCATGTTCACGGGCGCCATCTTCGTCTTCAAACGCCGCCTCAACCCGCCTTCGCGGCTGTCCAAGGGGCCGTGGATGCGCCTGCCGAAGAGCCTGCTGGCGTTCGCCGCGAGCTTCTTCATCGCTACCCTGCCGGTCGCCGGCATCCTGCCTGCCAATACCGGCGGCTGGGTGATGGTCGCCATTCTCGGCCTGGGCGTGCTGTGGGGCGTGTCCGAGCTGTTCTTCGGCATGACCTGGGGCGGGCCGATGAAGCACGCCTTCGCCGGTGCCCTGCACCTGGCCTGGCACCGCCGTGCCGAGCGCTTTGGCGGCGGCCGCTCCACCGGCCTCAAGCCGCTGGACCTGGAAGACCCGAACGCGCCGCTGGGCGTGGAAAAGCCGGTGGACTTCACCTGGAACCAGCTGCTGGGCTTCGATGCCTGCGTGCAGTGCGGCAAATGTGAAGCGATGTGCCCGGCGTTTGCCGCCGGCCAGCCGCTAAACCCGAAAAAACTCATCCAGGACATGGTCATCGGCCTGGCCGGTGGCACCGACGCGCAGTTCGCCGGCAGCCCATATCCGGGCAAGCCGATCGGTGAGCATGGCGGCCACCCGCACCAGCCGATCGTCAATGGCCTGGTCGACGCCGAAACGCTGTGGTCATGCACCACCTGCCGTGCCTGCGTCGAGGAGTGCCCGATGATGATCGAGCACGTCGATGCCATCGTCGACATGCGCCGCCACCTCACCCTGGAAAAAGGCGCCACGCCGAACAAGGGCGCCGAGGTGCTGGACAACCTGATCGCCACCGACAACCCGGGCGGTTTCGCCCCCGGTGGACGCATGAACTGGGCCGCCGACCTCAACCTGCAACTGCTGTCGGAGGTAAAAACCACCGAGGTGCTGTTCTGGGTCGGCGACGGCGCCTTCGATATGCGCAACCAGCGCACCCTGCGTTCGTTCGTCAAAGTGCTCAAGGCTTCCGGCGTGGACTTTGCCGTGCTCGGCCTGGAAGAGCGCGACAGCGGCGACGTGGCGCGCCGCCTGGGTGACGAAGCGACCTTCCAGCAGTTGGCCAAGCGCAATATCCAGACCTTGGCCAAGTACAAGTTCCAGCGCATCGTCACCTGTGACCCGCACAGCTTCCATGTGCTGAAGAACGAGTACGGCGCCCTGGGCGGTGAGTACCAGGTGCAGCACCACAGTACCTACATCGCCGAACTGATCGCGGCCAACAAGCTCAACCTTGGCCAGCACAAAGGCGGCAGCGTCACCTACCACGACCCGTGCTACCTGGGCCGCTACAACGGTGAGTACGAAGCCCCGCGGGCAGTGCTCAAGGCGCTGGGCATCGAGGTGCGCGAAATGGAACGCTCCGGTTTCCGCTCGCGCTGCTGTGGCGGTGGCGGCGGCGCGCCGATCACCGATATCCCGGGCAAGCAGCGGATCCCCGACATGCGTATGGACGACATCCGCCAGACCGAGGCCGAACTGGTGGCCGTGGGTTGCCCACAGTGCACCGCGATGCTCGAAGGCGTGGTCGAACCGCGCCCACAGATCAAGGACCTGGCCGAGCTGGTTGCCGACGTGCTGATCGAAGAGGACGCACCCGCTGCCGCCAAGACGCAAACGGCCAAACGTGAACCTGCGGAGGTGCACTGATGAGCGACATTATCCGCCGCGACCCGCGCGCCGAGTGGATCGCCCGTAACCGTCTGCACCCGCTGCACGCAGCGATGCAGACGCAGCAAACCCGCTGGATGGGCCCCAACGGCCTGATCCGCAAGAACCCTCATGCGATAGCCGCAGGCTTCATCGGCCCGGCCGGTATCAAGCGCATCGACCGCAGCGGCGCCCAGCAGGGCACCGGTGTGGGCGGGCGGCGCACGGCGGCGGTCGAGGTGCAGCTGCCGCTGCACCAGGTAGCGGCGCCGGCATTCTACATCGCCGTAGTGCCGGACATGGTCGGCGGCCGCCTGAGCAGCCACGACCGCGACCTGCTCGGCCTGGCCCACAGCCTGGCTGGCAGCGACGGCGCGGTATTGGCGGTGGTATTTGGTGAACACAAGGAAAGCAACTTTTCCACAGCTGGCGTCGACCGCTTGCTGGTCATCGACGGCGAAGCCTATGAAGGTTATGCACCGGAACAACTGGTGCAGGGCCTGCGCGCTGTGGATAACCAGTTCACACCGCGCCACTGGCTGCTCCCCGACAGCCGCAGCGGTGGCGGCGAGCTCGGCCGACGCTTGGGTGCAGCACTGGGCGAGCGCCCGGCGACGCGGGTATGGCAGGTCAAGGACGGCCAGTGCATTGGCCGTGCCGGTGCCGGCCAGCAAGACCTGCAACGCGCCGTGCCGCGCCTGATCCTGGCTGCGGCCGAATGTGCCGAGCCGGTCAGCGAAACCCGCCACGAAGCGCTGCCGGTAGAGTTGTCCACAAGTGTTCCGCGCAGCCTGTCGCGTATCGAAGACCTCGGCTCGGTGGCCGTCGACCCGGCCACCATTGCCATGGCCGAAGCCGAGTTCATCGTCTCGGGCGGCAACGGGGTCAAGGACTGGGACCTGTACCACCGGGCTACCGCAGCGCTGGGCGCCACCGAAGGCGCCTCGCGGGTGGCGGTGGACGATGGTTTCATGCCGCGCAACCGCCAGGTGGGCGCTACCGGTACCTGGGTTACCGCGCGGGTCTACGTGGCTGTGGGTATCTCGGGTGCGATCCAGCACCTGCAAGGCATTGGCGCCTGCGACAAAGTGGTGGCCATCAACATGGACCCAGGCTGCGACATGATCAAACGGGCCGACCTGTCGGTGATTGGCGACAGCTCGGCAATTCTCAATGCACTGATCGAGGCTGTGGATAACTACCGCAGCGGCGGCCAGCGCGACGCGGCATAAGGGCACGAGCATGAGTACGAAAGTGATCAGCCTGGTTTCCATCGGTGCCCACCCCAGCTCTGGCCGCGCGCGTCGCGCCGAGCAGGATGCCCGCGCGGTGGAACTGGGCTTGCAGCTGGCTGGAGATAACTTGCAGGTGGTGCATGCCGGCGACCCACGCGAAGAGGCGCTGCGCGCCTACCTGGGCATGGGCCTGGACCACCTGGATGTGCTGGAGCAGCCGGCCGGTGCCGATGTGCTGGGCGTTCTGGGCGACTACCTGCGTGACGCCGGGGCACAGCTGGTGCTGACCGGCAGCCAGGCAGAGACCGGCGAAGGGTCGGGCATGCTGCCGTTCCTGCTGGCGGAAAAACTCGGTTGGCCGCTGATCGTGGGCTTGGCCGAAGTGGAATCGATCGACAACGGCACCGCCCAGGTACTGCAGGCCTTGCCACGTGGCCAACGGCGCCGGCTGAAGGTTCGGCTGCCGCTTCTGGCGACTGTGGATAACGCTGCGCCGAAACCGCGTCAGAGTGCCTTCGGGCCGGCGCGCCGTGGTGTCCTGGCGGCGCGCAACGTGGCCATCGTCGAAGACCAGTTGCTGGCCGAGGCCGAGCTGCAGCCGGCGCGCCCGCGGCCCAAGCGCCTGAAGGTGATCAAGGCCAAGAGCGGCGCCGACCGCATGAAGGCGGCGACCGCCAAGGCTAGCGGTGGCGGTGGCAAGGTGTTGAAAGACGTTACTCCGCAGGAAGGCGCCGAAGCCATCCTCAAGCTGCTGGTGGAAGAAGGCGTCCTCCGCTGACGTTGAGCGGCCTTGTGTCGTGCTGGGAGGCTGCGCAGTCCAGCACGACACAAGGCCGCTCCTGCATTCAGCACCGGGCATCGAGCGCGTAGTTTTGCCCACCAAATCTGTTCGCCAACATGTGGATAAAGTGTTGGCGCATGGCCGCAGGCCTTGTATTCCCATGCTTTCATCGATTTGATCAAAAAACGATCAGCCATTGCCAGGGCCTTTGCACACCCTGCACACCGGCTTCATGCTGATTTTGCCCACAATCGCTGTTAGCCCCTCTGTGGATAATCTGTTCGATAGCGGCTGCGAGCCCCGTATTCAAAGGCCTTGAGAGTTTTGTTCAAAAAATGATCAAAGCTCTCCTTTTGCCATCCAGATCTTGATAATCAGGGCCTTGCAGGGTTTATCCACAGGTGCGCTGCGAATGCCCGTGTGGTTGCTCACAAACTCTGTTGGTGGCTCTGTGGATAAGGTGTACGAACACTGCTGCACCCGAGGATGCATGCGGGGTTGACCAGGTTGGTCAAATACTGATCAGTCTTCCGCTGAGGTGAGTGTTGCAGGAGGAGGGGTTACACGCGGGTTTCAGGCAGGGAGTGTAGAAGGGGAGACCCCGCCACCAAACAACGTTCAGCGGCGGGGGTTGGGCTTACTGTGCCTGTACTTCCTTCAGGTAAGGCGCCGGCTCCGCCCCCAGGTTGTTCAGCAACCGCTGGCTGTACCAGTCAATGAAGTTGACCACGCCAAACTCGTAGGTCTTCGAATAAGGGCCAGGCTGGTACGCGGTGGAGTTGATCCCGCGCTGGTTCTCTTCGGCCAGGCGACGGTCCTGGTCGTTGGTGGCGTCCCACACCTTGCGCATGCGCTCCGGATCGTAATCGACACCTTCCACGGCATCCTTGTGTACCAGCCACTTGGTGGTGACCATGGTTTCCTGGGCACTGATCGGCCACACGGTGAACACGATCATGTGGTCGCCCATGCAGTGGTTCCACGAGTGCGGCAGGTGCAGGATGCGCATCGAGCCCAGGTCCGGGTTCTTGATGCGGCCCATCAGCTTCTGGCAGGCCTGCTTGCCGTCCATGGTCATCGACACGGTGCCCTTGAGCAGCGGCATGCGCACGATGCGGTTACGCAGGCCATGGCTCTTGTGCAGGTATGGGATCTTCTCGGCTTCCCAGGCGGCGGCGGACGCGGCCACGTGGTCCTTGAATTCCTGGCTGGCGCGTGGGTCGTTGGTGTCGTCCCACTCCAGCAGGGTTTGCAGCAGTTCCGGGTGCGAACCATTGCAGTGGTAGCACTCGCGGTTGTTTTCCAGCACCAGCTTCCAGTTGGCCTTTTCCATCAAGGTGGTTTGCACCGCCACCTTGGTGTTCTCCATGTCGTACGGCTCCATGTAGTGGTCCAGGGTGGCCAGGAAGTCGTCGATGGCAGGCGGGTTTTCCGCCAGGCTGATGAAGATGTAGCCGCCGGCAACTTTCACGTTCACCGGCTTCAGGCCGTACTGGTTCATGTCGAAGTCGGCGCCCATTTCGGTGCCGGCGAACAACAGGCGGCCGTCCAGTTCATAGGTCCACTGGTGGTACGGGCAAACCAGCTTGGCCACCTTGCCCTTGTCGCTGACGCACAGGCGCGAGCCGCGATGGCGGCAGACGTTGTGGAAGGCGTGCACCTTGCCTTCGGCACCACGCACCACGATGATCGGGTTCTTGCCGATCTGCAGGGTGATGTAGTTGCCCTTGGCCGGGATCTCGCAGGTCATGCCGGCAATCAGCCACTCCTTGTGGAAGATCTCCTGCATGTCGATCTGGAACAGACGCTCGTCGTTGTAGAACGGCTGGGGCAGCGAGAAGGTGCGCTCGCGGGTCTGCAGCATTTCGGCTGTCGCCTTGCGTGCAGGTTCCAGTGGATCGCCCAGGCTCAGGGTTGCGGTGACGTCCATCGTGTATTCCTCGGGGCCGTGTGCGGCCGGCAAAAGGTGGCTAATCGTTGTTGTGGTGCCGCAAGGCTGCTTATCAAGAAACAGCGGTTGTTTTGCCGTGGAGTGTGCGTCCGAAGACGTCGCGAACCGTATCCATGGGCGACATGGCCGAATTGAATTACGACTCCGCAGCCCTTGTGGTGCGGGGCTGGTCGCGATAAGCACGCCGATGTCGCTGGCAGGAATGTACGTCGTCTTCAGCTTGCGCATTATCCAAGCCATAAAAGGCCAATAGTCGGCTGCTGGAGATGAACATGTCCGATACCTTCCTCAATCCGGTCACTACCCAGACCTGGGCCAACGGCCGCCACATCGTGCGCTGCGTCAAGGTCATCCAGGAGACCTGGGACGTGCGCACCTTCTGCTTCATGGCCGACCAGCCGATCATGTTCTTCTTCAAGCCTGGGCAGTTCGTCACCCTGGAGCTGGAGATCGAAGGCAAGCCGGTGATGCGCTCATACACCATCTCCAGCTCGCCTTCGGTGCCCTACAGCTTCTCGATCACGGTCAAGCGCGTACCGGGCGGCCTGGTCTCCAACTTCCTCCACGACACCATGCACGAAGGCGCCGAACTGCCGGTGCACGGCCCGGTGGGCCTGTTCAACGCCATCGACTTCCCGGCGCAGAAGGTGCTGTACCTTTCGGGCGGTGTCGGTATCACGCCGGTGATGTCGATGGCGCGCTGGTTCTACGACACCAACGGTAATGTCGACATGGTGTTCGTGCACAGTGCCCGTTCGCCCAAGGACATCATCTACCACCGCGAGCTGGAGCAGATGGCCTCGCGCATCCCCAACTTCAGCCTGCACATCATCTGCGAAAAGCATGGCCTGGGTGAGCCGTGGGCGGGTTACCGCGGCTACCTGAACCAGCGCCTGATGGAGCTGATTGCACCGGACTACATGGAGCGCGTGGTGTTCTGCTGCGGCCCGACGCCGTACATGAGCGCGGTCAAGCGCATGCTCGAAGCGGTGGGCTTCGACATGAAGAACTACCACGAAGAGTCGTTCGGCGCCACGCCGCCGGAAGCCAAGGCTGACGCGGTCGAGCATGCCGAGCAGGCTGCCGATGCGCCGGAGCTGGATGCCGCCGACCTCAACCTGGTGGAATTCATCGGCAGCGACAAGAGTATCCGCATCGCCCCGGGTGAGACCGTGCATGCAGCGGCAGCCAAGGTTGGCCTGATGATCCCGAAAGCTTGCGGCATGGGCATCTGCGGCACCTGCAAGGTGCTCAAGCTGGGCGGTGAAGTGGAGATGGAGCACAACGGCGGCATTACCGAAGAGGACGAAGCCGAGGGCTACATCCTGTCGTGCTGCAGCGTGCCGAAAGGGGATGTGCGGATCGATTACTGATCCGCGATTGCAGGGGGCCGCATAGCGGCCCCTGGTTTTCAGGTGCGGAAGCGGGCCACCAGGCCATTCAGGTCTACCGCCAGCCGCGACAACTCGGCACTCGCCGCACTGGTCTGATGCGCACCCGTAGCGCTTTGCACCGACAGGTCGTTGATGTTCACCAGGTTGCGGTCAACTTCCCGCGCCACCTGCGCCTGCTCTTCCGCGGCGCTGGCAATCACCAGGTTACGCTCGTTGATTTGTGCCACTGCCCCGGCAATGGTATCCAGCGCCAAGCCTGCGCCACGGGCGATATTCAGCGTCGATTCGGCACGTTCGGTGCTGGTGCGCATCGAGTCCACGGCCTCTTCCGTACCGCCCTGAATACTACCGATCATCCGCTCGATCTCGCTGGTCGACTGCTGGGTACGGTGGGCCAGCGCCCGCACCTCATCGGCGACCACGGCAAAACCACGGCCTGCCTCGCCGGCACGTGCCGCCTCGATCGCCGCGTTGAGTGCCAGCAGGTTGGTCTGGTCTGCCAGGCCGCGGATCACATCGAGCACCTTGCCGATATCACGCGACTGTTCGGCCAGGTGGGTGATCAGCTTGGCGGTGGCCTGCACGTCACCGCTCATGCGCTCGATGGCACCCACGGTTTCCATGACCAGGTCACGGCCATCGCCCGCCGAACGGCTGGCCTCGCTGGAGGCTTCCGAGGTGCTGACCGCATTGCGCGCCACTTCCTCGACTGCGCTGGTCATCTCGGTCACCGCCGTGGCGGCCTGTTCGATCTCGTTGTTCTGCCGCTGCAGGCCACGGGCGCTTTCGTCGGTGACGGCGTTCAGCTCCTCGGCAGCCGAGGCCAGTTGCGTCGCCGAGCCGGCAATCAGCTGCAAGGTGTCGCGCAGCTTGTCCTGCATGCGCGCCATGGCACGCAGCAAGCGTGCAGCCTCATCGGTACCCTCGGCATGGATGACGTGGGTCAGGTCGCCGTCGGCAATCTGTTCGGCGCATCCGAGCGCCTCGTCGATCGGCTTGACGATGCTGCGGGTCAACAGCAGGGCGCAGGCAAAAGTCAGCACGGTGGCGGCGACCAACAGGGTGATCACCAGGGAGAAAGCCATGTCATATTGGCTGGCGGCTTTCGTGTTGGTATCACGGGTCTGCTCGGTGTTGATGCGCACCAGGGTCTCCATGATCTTGTTGATCTGCTCGGAATTGGCCAACAGGTCACGGTTGAGAACCTCTCTCAGCTCGTCGAGGCGGCCGGCCTGGCTCAGGCTGCGCATGCGTGCCTCCAGCTGGCGGTACTGGCTGAGCGACTGGACGTACTGGTCGTACGCGGCCTGTTCGTCGGCGGCGGTGATCAGCGGCAGGTAGACCTGGCGCGCGCGGTCGATCTCCTGGTTGCGCTGATCCATCAGGTTGAGAGTGTCCTGCTGGCTTTGCGGCTCGCGGTTCACCAGCAGGCGGTAGGCGAGGCTGCGCATGCGCAGGTTCAGCGCGTTGAGCTCGTCGAGGGTCTTGATGGCGGGCACGCTGACCTGCTCGATGACCAAGCCGGCCTGGCGGATGTTGCCCATCTGCACCAGGGAGAAGATACCAAGGCCGAGCATCAGCAGGCCAATAAGCGCGAAGCCGAGCAGCGCGCGCGGGGCAATATTCATGTTGCGTAATGACATGGTATGGGCAGATCCAGGGAAGTGAAGGCGACGCAGCCAGTGCGACAAAATATGACTCCTTGAGTATCGGTCGTGACCGGCCAGTCTTGAGTGTGCGCCTGGCAAAATTGTGCGGTGGCTCAGGTGTTCCTGACCGGCGGTTGACCCAGGTCGGAACAAGGGGGCGGTTACCCTGTCAATCTGCGGGTTCGACACGTTGTGAATCCGATATTTAATGGCGACGGGCGGCACTTTTCTTTATCGTGTGCGCCCCCCGCAACAACCTGAGATAGACCCATGCTGGAAGCTTCCCTGAATCAAATCGAGCAACTGGTCAACGACCTGCTGCAGAAGAACGCCCAACTCACCGAGCAGAACGCCGCCCTCGGCCAGGAACTGGCACAGGCCAAGGAAGAGAACGAGACCTTGCAGCTGTCGCTGATGGAGCAGGAAGAGAAGCACGGCAGCACCGCCGCGCGCCTGCAGGCGCTGGTCGAGCGCGCCAACGCTGGCGTCGTCGGCGCATGACACTACGGGCTCAGCCGATCAATGTCGTGTCGATCCTCGGCAACGACTATTCGATCAAGGCGCCTGAAGGCCAGGAAGCAACCCTGGCCCAGGCTGTACAAATGCTCAACACCGCCCTGGCCCAGACCAAGCGTCAGTACCCGACCCTGATCGGTGACAAGTTGCTGGTGCTGGCCGCATTGAACCTGTGTTCGCGACAGATCGAACTGCAGGATGAGCACCGCAAGACGCTGGAGCGTACCCAGGCGCAGATAGATGCCACCGTGGACACCATCGTCCGGACTATCGCCGAACAATGACGGCCTGATACCGAGGTGCCTGTGAGAGCGGGCGTGTCGAAGCGCCGCAAACACCGGCGCAGCCGGTGCCAGACACAGTGATGAACCAATCCTGGGCATCCCCGCTGGCACGGGCGAGAAGCTGTTGTTCCAGATCACTGGATTAACTGGATACGCAAGTGTATACACTCTCCGCAAAACAATAATTATGCGGGGAGCAGGGGCATGCGTATCTGGCGTAAAAGCATCCAGTGGCAGTTGATCACCAGCATGGGCGCTGCCCTGCTGGTGAGCATTCTGGTCGTAGTCATCATTTTCACCGTGGCGCTCAACCGCCTCACCGAACGCTACCTGGTGGGCAGTGCCCTGCCGGCCAGCATCGAGGCCATCCGTAACGACATCGAACGCATGCTCGGCCAGCCGCTGGTAGCGGCGGCAGACATCGCTGGCAACACGCTGCTGCGCGACTGGCTCGCCGCAGGTGAGAACCCCGCGCAGGCCCCGCTGTTCATCGAGTACCTCACCGCCGCCAAGCAGCGCAACCAGGCGTTCACCACCTTGTTCGTCTCCACCGAGACCGGCCACTACTACAACGAGAACGGGCTGGACCGCACCCTCAGCCGCAGCAACCCCAAGGACCAGTGGTTCTACGGCTACATCGACAGCGGTGCCGAGCGGTTCATCAATATCGACATCGATGGCGCCACGGGCGAGCTGGCCCTGTTCATCGACTACCGGGTGGAAAAGCACGGCCAACTGGTCGGCGTCGCCGGTATGGGCCTGCGCATGACCGAGCTGTCGAAGCTGATCCACGACTTCAGCTTTGGCGAACACGGCAAAGTGTTTCTGGTGCGTAACGATGGCCTGATCCAGGTGCACCCGGATAACGCCTTCAGCGGCAAGCGCCAGCTGGCCGAGCAGCTTGGTGGGGACGCCGCCAAGGCAGTGATGAGCGGGGCACAGGGCCTGCGCAGCAGCCGCTTCAGCCGAGACGGCGAAAGCTACCTGGCGCTCGGCCTGCCGTTGCGCGACCTGAACTGGACCTTGGTCGCCGAGGTGCCGGAGCAGGAGATCTACGCGCAGATGCACCAGGCAGTGTGGCTGACCAGCCTGATCGGTGGCGCCGTGGCGCTGCTCTCGCTGCTGCTGGTGGTGCTGTTGGCCCGCGGCCTGGTGCGGCCGATCCGTCGCGTCACGGCTGCGCTGGTGCAAATTGGCAGTGGCGCGGGTGACCTCAGCCAGCGCCTGGACGATTCACGCCTGGACGAGTTGGGTGACCTGGCTCGCGGTTTCAACCGCTTCCTCGACAGCCAGCGGCGGCTCATCGGTGAAGTGCTGCAGACCTCCGAGCGGCTGCACCAGGCGGTTGAACAGGTAACCGTGGTGGTGGACAACACGGCCGAACGTTCCGGGCGCCAGCAGGAAATGACCGAAATGGTGGCTACCGCCGTACACGAAATGGGCCTGACCGTGCAGGACATCGCCCGCAATGCCGGCGATGCGGCCCAAGCCTCGCAGGCGGCGCGCGATGAAGCCGTGCAGGCGCGCGAGGTGGTACGGCGCTCGGTCCAGGGCATCGAGGGCATGTCGGGCGATATTGGCAAGGCGGCCGCTGCCGTCAGCCAGCTGGCCGGTGAAGTCGCCTCGATCGATGAAGTATTGGCGGTGATTCGCAGCATTTCCGAACAGACCAACCTGCTGGCGCTGAATGCGGCCATCGAGGCCGCACGGGCAGGGGAGATGGGGCGCGGGTTTGCCGTGGTGGCCGATGAAGTGCGCACCTTGGCGCGGCGCACGCAGCTGTCCACCGATGAGGTGCAGCAGATGATCCAGCGCCTGAAGCAGGGCGCGGGCGTGGCGGTGAGTTCAATGCAGGCGGGGCAGCAGGCCACCGGCAGCGGGGTCGAGTCGAGCCAGCGCACAGGCGCATCGCTGGGGGCCATTACCGACCGGGTCGAGCACATCAGCGACATGAACCATCAGGTCGCGACGGCGACCGAAGAGCAGTCGGCGGTGACCGAGGAAATCAACCGCACGGTGCAAGGGATCTCCGACCTGGCGCGGGAGACGGCGGCAGAGGTGCAGGGCTGTCGCGCGGAGTGCCGGGCATTGCGTGGGCTGGCCGATGACCTGGCGCGGCAGATGGGCGGGTTCAGGCTCTAGATCGGCGTTTGCTTCTTCGCGGGCTTGCCCGCTCCCACAGGTTCATCAGGCGATCCCTGTGGGAGCGGGCGTGCCCGCGAATACGGCCTGTCAGGCGGTGATGATGCTACGGATATCCGCAGCCAGCTCGCGCACCCGCTCTTCCTCGGTATCCCACGAGCACATGAAGCGCGCCCCACCACTGCCAATGAAGGTGTAGAACCGCCAGCCTCTGCTACGCAGCGCTTCGATCGCATGCTCCGGCATCTGCAGGAACACCCCGTTGGCCTCCACCGGGAACATCAGCTCCACCCCAGGCAGGTCGCTGACCAGCGAGGCCAGCAGCTGCGCGCAGCGGTTGGCATGCGCGCCATGACGCAGCCAGGCGCCGTCTTCCAGCAGGCCTACCCATGGCGCCGACAGGAAGCGCATCTTCGACGCCAGTTGCCCGGCCTGCTTGCAACGGTAATCGAAGTCCTCGGCCAGCTGCCGGTTGAAGAACAGGATCGCTTCGCCCACCGCCATGCCGTTCTTGGTGCCGCCAAAGCACAGCACGTCGACGCCGGCCTTCCAGGTCAGCTCGGCCGGGCTGCAGCCCAGGAACGAGCAGGCGTTGGAAAAGCGCGCGCCGTCCATGTGCAGGTTCAGGCCCAGCTCCTTGCAGGTGGCGCTGATCGCCTTCAGTTCTTCGGGGCGATACACCGTGCCCACTTCGGTGGCCTGGGTAATGGTCACCACGCGTGGCTTGGGGTAGTGGATGTCCTGTCGTTTCAAGGCCACATCACGGATCGACTGTGGGGTCAGCTTGCCGTGGACGCTGGCCGCAGTCAGCAGCTTGGAGCCGTTGGAGAAGAATTCCGGTGCACCGCATTCGTCGGTTTCGACGTGGGCGGTCTCGGAGCAGATCACGCTGTGGTAGCTCTGGCATAGCGAGGCCAGGGCCAGGGAGTTGGCAGCGGTACCGTTGAAGGCGAAGAACACTTCGCAATCGGTTTCGAACAGGTTGCGGAAGTATTCGGCGGCGCGCTCGGTCCATTGATCGTCGCCATAGGCGCGGTCGTGGCCGTGGTTGGCCTTTTCCATCGCGGCCCAGGCTTCGGGGCAGATGCCGGAGTAGTTGTCGCTGGCGAATTGTTGGCTCTTGTCTGTCATGGCACTTCTGTCCTGTGAACGACGCAGAACAGCACTCTAAACCATCGATTCAGCAGTTGCCTATACAACCCGTGCACCTGCGGATTGTTGGATTGTCTGTGCCGGCCCTTTCGCGGGTAAACCCGCTCCCACAGGGATCTCACAGGCCTCGAATGCACCGCAGTAGCTGTGGGAGCGGGTTCACCCGCGAAAGGGCCGGCACAGACAACACAAAGCCAATGTCGTAAACGCGCCATTGCAAGGCGTGCGCAGGCATCTGACCCGCCCCGGCCAGTCATAACATCGCCACAAAGGGCCGCAGTGCCCCACGACAAAAAACGATCGCCGCCGGGAGATACACGATGTTCAGCAAGCAAGACCAGATCCAGGGTTACGATGATGCACTTCTGGCGGCGATGAATGCCGAAGAACAGCGCCAGGAAGACCACATCGAGCTGATCGCCTCGGAAAACTACACCTCCAAGCGCGTGATGCAGGCCCAAGGCAGCGGCCTGACCAACAAGTACGCCGAAGGCTACCCGGGCAAGCGCTACTACGGTGGCTGCGAGCATGTGGACAAAGTCGAGGCCCTGGCCATCGAGCGCGCCAAGCAGCTGTTCGGTGCCGACTACGCCAACGTCCAGCCGCACTCTGGCTCGTCGGCCAACGGCGCGGTCTACCTGGCCCTGCTGCAGCCGGGTGACACCATCCTCGGCATGAGCCTGGCCCACGGTGGCCACCTGACCCACGGCGCCAAGGTGTCGTCCTCGGGCAAGCTGTACAACGCCGTGCAGTACGGCATCGACACCAACACCGGCCTGATCGACTACGACGAAGTCGAGCGCCTGGCGGTCGAGCACAAGCCGAAAATGATCGTTGCCGGCTTCTCGGCCTACTCCAAGACCCTCGACTTCCCGCGCTTCCGCGCCATTGCCGACAAGGTCGGGGCGCTGCTGTTCGTCGACATGGCCCACGTTGCCGGCCTGGTGGCCGCCGGCCTGTACCCGAACCCGATTCCGTTCGCCGACGTGGTTACCACCACCACCCACAAGACCCTGCGCGGGCCACGTGGCGGCCTGATCCTGGCCAAGGCCAACGAAGAGATCGAGAAGAAGCTCAACGCCGCAGTATTCCCGGGTGCCCAGGGCGGCCCGCTGATGCACGTGATCGCCGCCAAGGCGGTGTGCTTCAAGGAAGCGCTGGAGCCTGAGTTCAAGGCCTACCAGAAACAAGTGATCGAAAACGCCCAGGCCATGGCCCAGGTGTTCATCGACCGTGGCTACGACGTGGTCTCCGGTGGTACCGACAACCACCTGTTCCTGGTCAGCCTGATTCGCCAGGGCCTCACCGGCAAAGACGCCGACGCCGCCCTGGGCCGTGCGCACATCACCGTCAACAAGAATGCCGTGCCGAACGACCCGCAGTCGCCGTTCGTCACCTCGGGCCTGCGCATCGGCACCCCGGCCGTCACCACCCGCGGCTTCAAGGTCGCCCAGTGCGTGGCCCTGGCCGGCTGGATCTGCGACATCCTCGACAACCTCGGTGACGCAGACGTCGAAGCCGATGTGGCGAAGAACGTCGCGGCGCTGTGCGCAGATTTCCCTGTTTACCGCTGAGTGGAGCCACACACCATGCAACGTTACTCGGGCTTCGGCCTTTTCAAGCACTCCCTCAGCCACCACGAGAACTGGCAGCGCATGTGGCGCACGCCAACCCCTAAAAAGGTCTACGACGTGGTTATCGTCGGTGGTGGCGGGCATGGCCTGGCCACGGCCTACTACCTGGCCAAAGAGCACGGCATCACCAATGTTGCCGTGATCGAGAAGGGCTACCTGGGCGGCGGCAACACCGCCCGTAACACCACCATCGTCCGTTCCAACTACCTGTGGGACGAGTCGGCGCACCTGTACGAGCACGCCATGAAGCTGTGGGAGGGCCTGTCCCAGGACCTCAACTACAACGTGATGTTCTCCCAGCGCGGCGTCTACAACCTTTGCCACACCCTGCAGGACATGCGTGACTCCGAGCGCCGGGTCTCCGCCAACCGCCTGAATGGCGTGGATGGCGAGCTGCTGAACACTGCCCAGGTCGCGGCCGAGATCCCGTACCTGGACTGCTCGAAGAACACCCGTTACCCGATCCTTGGCGCCACCGTACAGCGCCGTGGCGGCGTGGCCCGTCACGATGCCGTGGCCTGGGGCTTCGCCCGTGCTGCCGACGCCCTGGGCGTGGACCTGATCCAGCAGACCGAAGTGACCGGCTTCCGCAAGGAAAACGGCGCGGTCATCGGCGTGGAAACCAACAAAGGCTTCATCGGCGCCAAGCGCGTTGGCGTGGTCACCGCCGGTAACTCCGGGCACATGGCCAAGCTCGCCGGCTTCCGCCTGCCGCTGGAATCGCACCCGCTGCAGGCGCTGGTATCCGAGCCGATCAAGCCGATCATCGACAGCGTGATCATGTCCAACGCCGTACACGGCTACATCAGCCAGTCGGACAAGGGCGACCTGGTGATCGGTGCCGGCATCGATGGCTGGGTCGGCTATGGCCAGCGCGGTTCGTACCCGGTGATCGAGCACACCCTGCAGGCCATCGTCGAAATGTTCCCCAACCTCTCGCGCGTTCGCATGAACCGCCAGTGGGGCGGCATCGTCGATACCTCGCCGGACGCCTGCCCGATCATCACCAAGACCCCGGTCAAGAACCTGTTCTTCAACTGCGGTTGGGGTACCGGCGGCTTCAAGGCGACCCCGGGTTCGGGCAACGTCTTTGCCGCGAGCCTGGCCAAGGGCGAAATGCACCCACTGGCCGCGCCGTTCTCCATGGACCGTTTCTACAACGGCGCACTGATCGACGAACACGGCGCCGCCGCCGTCGCCCACTAACCGGAGACACCGTCATGTTGCATATTTTCTGTCCCCACTGCGGCGAGCTGCGCTCCGAAGAAGAGTTCCACGCCTCTGGCCAGGCGCACATCGCCCGCCCGCTGGACCCCAACGCCTGCTCCGACGAGGAATGGGGTACCTACATGTTCTACCGTGACAACCCGCGCGGTATTCACCATGAACTGTGGGACCACGTTGCCGGCTGCCGCCAGTACTTCAACGTCACCCGCGACACCGTGACCTACGAGATTCTGGAAACCTACAAGATTGGCGAGAAGCCGCAAGTGACCGCCAACGGCAAGCACAGCAGCGCACCGTCGACCGTCAAAGGCCAAGGGGAAAAAGTATGAGCCAGACCTATCGCCTCGCCAGCGGCGGCCGTATCGACCGCAGCAAGGTCCTTAACTTCAGCTTCAACGGCAAGACCTACCAGGGTTATGCCGGCGACACCCTGGCCGCCGCGTTGCTGGCCAACGGCGTCGACATCGTTGGCCGCAGCTTCAAGTACTCGCGCCCACGCGGCATCATCGCTGCCGGTACCGAAGAGCCGAACGCCATCCTGCAGATCGGCTCCAGCGAAGCCACCCAGATCCCTAACGTGCGTGCCACCCAACAGGCACTGTACGCCGGCCTGGTCGCCACCAGCACCAACGGCTGGCCGAACGTCAACAATGACGTCATGGGCATTCTCGGCAAGGTCGGCGGCAGCATGATGCCGCCGGGCTTCTACTACAAAACCTTCATGTACCCGAAATCGTTCTGGATGACTTACGAGAAGTACATCCGCAAAGCCGCCGGCTTGGGCCGTGCGCCGCTGCAGAACGACCCGGACAGTTACGACTACATGAACCAGCACTGCGACGTGCTGATCGTCGGCGCCGGCCCTGCTGGCCTGGCTGCGGCCCTGGCCGCTGCCCGCAGCGGTGCCCGCGTGATCCTGGCTGACGAACAGGAAGAGTTCGGCGGCAGCCTGCTCGACACCCGCGAAACCCTCGACGGCAAGCCTGCCACCGAGTGGGTCAGCGGCGTGATCAAAGAGCTGGAAAGCCTGCCGGAAGTGACCCTGCTGCCACGCGCCACGGTCAACGGCTACCACGACCATAACTTCCTGACCATCCACGAGCGCCTCACTGACCACCTCGGTGACCGTGCCCCGATCGGCCAGGTACGCCACCGCGTGCACCGCGTCCGCGCCAAGCGCGTGGTGCTGGCCACCGGTGCCCACGAACGCCCGCTGGTGTACGGCAACAACGACGTGCCGGGCAACATGCTGGCCGGTGCTGTATCCACCTACGTGCGCCGTTACGGTGTGGCACCGGGCCGCAAGCTGGTGCTGTCGACCAACAACGACCACG
The DNA here is from genome assembly GCF_014269185.2 of Pseudomonas oryzicola. Taxonomy (NCBI): domain Bacteria; kingdom Pseudomonadati; phylum Pseudomonadota; class Gammaproteobacteria; order Pseudomonadales; family Pseudomonadaceae; genus Pseudomonas; species Pseudomonas oryzicola. Next base: position 130,905 of record NZ_JABWRZ020000004.1, on the reverse strand, counting down.
CCTACCGCGCCGCGCTGGACTGGCACGACGCCGGCCTGCAGGTGGTCGCCATCGCCGACGCCCGCCATAACCCGCGTGGTTCGCTGGTTGAAGAAGCACGTGCCAAGGGCATCCGCATTCTCACCTCCAGCGCCGTGATCGAGGCCAAGGGCAGCAAGCATGTCACCGGTGCCCGCGTGGCCGCCATCGACGTACAGGCGCACAAGGTCACCAGCCCTGGTGAAACCCTGGACTGCGACCTGATCGCCACCTCCGGTGGCTACAGCCCGGTCGTGCACCTGGCTTCGCACCTGGGTGGCCGCCCGATCTGGCGTGAAGACATCCTCGGCTTCGTGCCGGGCGATGCACCGCAGAAGCGCGAGTGTGTCGGTGGTATCAATGGCGTGTACGCCCTGGGCGACGCGATTGCCGATGGTTTCGAAGGCGGCGTGCGCGCAGCCACCGAAGCCGGCTTCAAGGCCACTGTCGGCAGCTTGCCGAAAACCGTGGCGCGCAAGGAAGAGGCCACCGTGGCGCTGTTCCAGGTGCCGCACGACAAGGGCACTGCCCGTGCGCCCAAGCAGTTCGTCGACCAGCAGAACGACGTTACCGCGGCCGCCATCGAACTGGCCACCCGTGAAGGCTTCGAGTCGGTCGAGCACGTAAAGCGCTACACCGCGCTGGGCTTCGGTACCGACCAGGGCAAGCTGGGCAACATCAACGGCCTGGCCATCGCCGCCCGTTCGATGGGTATCACCATCCCGGAAATGGGCACCACCATGTTCCGCCCCAACTACACGCCGGTAACCTTCGGCGCGGTTGCGGGTCGCCACTGTGGCCACCTGTTCGAGCCCGTGCGCTTCACTGCCCTGCATGCCTGGCACGTGAAGAACGGCGCCGAGTTCGAAGATGTCGGCCAGTGGAAGCGCCCCTGGTACTTCCCCAAGGCCGGTGAAGATATCCATGCTGCCGTAGCCCGTGAATGCAAGGCCGTGCGCGACAGCGTGGGCCTGCTGGACGCCTCGACCCTGGGCAAGATCGACATCCAGGGCCCGGATGCGCGTGAGTTCCTCAACCGCATCTACACCAACGCCTGGACCAAGCTCGACGTGGGCAAGGCCCGCTACGGCCTGATGTGCAAGGAAGACGGCATGGTCTTCGACGACGGCGTGACTGCCTGCGTCGGCGACAACCACTTCATCATGACCACTACCACCGGCGGCGCTGCGCGCGTGCTGCAGTGGATGGAGCTGTACCACCAGACCGAATGGCCGGAACTGAAGGTGTACTTCACCTCGGTCACCGACCACTGGGCGACCATGACCCTGTCCGGCCCCAACAGCCGCAAGCTGCTGAGCGAGCTGACCGACATCGACATGGACAAGGAAGCCTTCCCGTTCATGACCTGGAAGGAAGGCAACGTCGGCGGCGTGCCAGCCCGGGTGTTCCGTATCTCGTTCACCGGTGAGCTGTCGTACGAAGTCAACGTGCAGGCCAACTACGCCATGGGCGTGCTGGAGCAGATCATCGAGGCGGGCAAGAAGTACAACCTGACCCCGTACGGCACCGAAACCATGCACGTACTGCGTGCGGAGAAGGGCTTCATCATCGTCGGCCAGGACACCGACGGCTCGATGACCCCGGACGACCTGAACATGAGCTGGTGTGTGGGCCGCAACAAGCCGTACTCGTGGATCGGCCTGCGTGGCATGAACCGCGAAGACTGCGTGCGTGAGAACCGCAAGCAGCTGGTAGGCCTGAAGCCGGTCGACCCGACCAAGTGGCTGCCGGAAGGCGCCCAGCTGGTCTTCGATCCGAAGCAACCGATCCCGATGGACATGGTCGGCCACGTCACCTCCAGCTATGCCGCCAACTCCCTGGGCTATTCGTTCGCCATGGGTGTGGTCAAGGGCGGCCTCAAGCGCATGGGCGAGCGCGTGTACTCGCCGCAGGCGGATGGCAGCGTGATCGAGGCGGAGATCGTGTCTTCGGTGTTCTTCGATCCGAAGGGTGAGCGGCAGAACGTTTGAGGCTTCACCGGTAGCTCTGATTGGAATGCGGCCTCTGTGGGAGCGGGTTCACCCGCGAATGCGATGGTGGATTCACCGCCCTCTTCGCGGGTAAACCCGCTCCCACAATGGGTCTCCTCAGTCTGTGACTACAGGTTCTACCTCAGGTCTTCGCGATCAACAGAATTCAAGGCAGGTAAGAAATGAGCGCTATCAACGTCTTCCAGCAAAACCCCGGCGCCGAGGCCAAGGCCCAGTCGCCACTGCACCACGCCGACCTGGCCAGCCTGGTTGGCAAAGGTCGCAAGAACGCAGGCGTGACCCTGCGTGAACGCAAGTTCCTCGGCCACTTGACCATTCGTGGCGATGGCCACGACCCGGAATTCGCCGCCGGCGTGCACAAGGCCCTGGGCCTGGAGCTGCCAGTGGCACTGACCGTGGTCGCCAACAACGAAATGTCGCTGCAATGGATGGGCCCCGACGAGTGGTTGCTGATCGTCCCGGGCGGCCAGGAGTTTGCCGTTGAGCAAAAGCTGCGCGCAGCCCTCGAAGGCCAGCACATCCAGGTGGTCAACGTCAGCGGTGGGCAGAGCCTGCTGGAACTGCGCGGCCCGAACGTGCGCGAAGTGCTGATGAAGTCCACCAGCTATGATGTTCACCCGAACAACTTCCCGGTGGGCAAGGCCGTCGGTACCGTGTTCGCCAAGTCGCAACTGGTGATCCGCCGTACCGCCGAAGACACCTGGGAACTGGTGATTCGCCGCAGCTTCGCCGACTACTGGTGGCTGTGGCTGCAGGACGCTTCGGCCGAATATGGCCTGAGCATCGAAGCATAAGGAGAACGAACATGAGTCGGGCACCGGATACCTGGATTCTCACCGCCGACTGCCCGAGCATGCTCGGTACCGTCGACGTGGTGACGCGTTACCTCTTCGAGCAGCGCTGCTACGTGACGGAGCACCACTCCTTCGATGACCGGCTGTCGGGGCGTTTCTTCATTCGCGTGGAGTTTCGCCAGCCGGACGATTTCGACGAGGCTGGCTTTCGCGCCGGCCTTGCCGAGCGCAGCGAAGCGTTCGGCATGGCCTTCGAGCTGACCGCACCCAACCACCGCCCGAAGGTGGTGATCATGGTGTCGAAGGCCGACCACTGCCTCAATGATTTGCTGTATCGCCAGCGCATCGGCCAGTTGGCCATGGACGTGGTTGCGGTGGTGTCCAACCACCCCGACCTCGAGCCCCTGGCACAGTGGCACAAGATTCCTTACTACCACTTTGCCCTCGACCCCAAGGACAAGCCTGCGCAAGAGCGCAAGGTTATCCAGGTAATCGAGGAAACTGGCGCGGAGCTGGTGGTGCTTGCCCGTTACATGCAGGTGTTGTCGCCGGAGCTGTGCCGCCGCCTGGATGGCTGGGCGATCAATATCCACCACTCGTTGTTGCCCGGTTTCAAAGGCGCCAAGCCTTATCACCAGGCCTACAACAAGGGCGTGAAGATGGTTGGCGCCACGGCGCACTACATCAACAACGACCTGGACGAAGGACCAATCATCGCCCAGGGCGTGGAGGTGGTGGACCACAGCCATTACCCGGAAGACCTGATTGCCAAGGGGCGCGACATCGAATGCCTGACCCTGGCGCGGGCGGTGGGCTATCACATCGAGCGGCGAGTGTTTCTCAATGCGAACAGGACTGTGGTGCTCTGACCGTGTCTAGCTTTTATCGCGGGCATGGGCTTTCAGGGTTTCACGGATGGCTGTAACGAACTTCTGGCGCATGTCCGCACCCAGTTTGTTACCTGGGACTGGATCGCCGTCGCGGTCCACCCTGCCTGCTTTGAACTCGTGAAGATCCATGCCTTCGGCTTCTTTGTCGAAGTCGTAGCCTGGACCACAAGCCGCGTAATAGAAGATCTTATCGGCGTTCAGAAAGTATCGCTGTTTACCGAACAATGCTGCTTCGATGTCCGGGTCGAAGCCCTGCTGCCTGGCAGCCTCGACCCAGTATGGCCAGAAGGCGTCCTCGGGGCGCTCAGTATCCGTCATGGTGGTTCTCCAGTTTGATAGACGATGGGTTACTGCATCTCTATCGAAACACTCGGTCGCCGACGTATTGCGGTAGATATTCATCGTCCTGCGCATGCGCGCGACCACCTGACCGATTGCCGTTCAGAGGTATTTGCCTGTCGTTTCCAGTCAGCGCATCCGGCTCCATCAGGCCCACAATTCCCTGCATTCCAGAAACACATGCCGCCCACGGATGGCGGCGCGTTCAACCACCGCTGCATAAATACAAATCAAGCGAGGTAAGAGCATGTCTGGCAATCGTGGAGTGGTATATCTCGGCGCCGGCAAAGTCGAGGTGCAGAAGATCGACTACCCGAAAATGCAGGACCCACGCGGCAACAAGATCGAGCACGGCGTGATCCTGAAGGTGGTCTCCACCAACATCTGCGGCTCTGACCAGCACATGGTCCGCGGTCGCACCACTGCCCAGGTCGGCCTGGTCCTGGGCCACGAAATCACCGGTGAAATCGTCGAGATGGGGCGTGATGTCGAACGCCTGAAAATCGGTGACCTGGTGTCGGTACCGTTCAACGTTGCCTGCGGTCGCTGCCGCTCCTGCAAGGAAATGCACACCGGTGTCTGCCTCACCGTCAACCCGGCCCGCGCCGGTGGTGCCTACGGCTACGTCGACATGGGTGACTGGACCGGTGGCCAGGCCGAATACGTGCTGGTGCCGTATGCCGACTTCAACCTGCTGAAACTGCCGGATCGCGACAAGGCCATGGAGAAGATCCGTGACCTGACCTGCCTGTCCGACATCCTGCCGACCGGCTACCACGGCGCTGTCACCGCTGGCGTAGGCCCAGGCAGCACCGTGTATGTCGCCGGTGCCGGCCCGGTCGGCCTGGCCGCTGCCGCCTCGGCACGCTTGCTCGGCGCGGCCTGCGTCATCGTCGGCGACCTCAACCCGGCCCGCCTGGCCCACGCCAAGTCGCAGGGCTTCGAAGTGGTCGACCTGTCCAAGGACACCCCGCTGCACGAGCAGATCGTCGACATCCTCGGCGAACCGGAAGTGGACTGCGCCGTCGACGCCGTTGGCTTCGAGGCCCGCGGCCACGGCCACGAAGGTGCCAAGCATGAAGCGCCGGCTACCGTGCTGAACTCGTTGATGCAGGTGACCCGTGTTGCCGGCAACATCGGTATCCCGGGCCTGTACGTGACCGAAGACCCGGGTGCGGTGGATGCCGCCGCCAAGATCGGCGCGCTGAGCATCCGCTTCGGCCTGGGCTGGGCGAAGTCGCACAGCTTCCACACCGGCCAGACCCCGACCATGAAGTACAACCGCCAGCTGATGCAGGCGATCATGTGGGACCGCATCAACATCGCCGAAGTGGTGGGTGTTCAGGTGATCAACCTGGACCAGGCGCCGGAAGGCTACGGCGAGTTCGATGCAGGTGTACCGAAGAAGTTCGTGATCGACCCACACAAGATGTGGGGCGCGGCTTAACCTTCAGACTCAACGCCCCTTCGGGGGCGTTGTGCTTTCAGCAGCATTACCCACAAGGTTTCCAGCAGGCCGATAACCGGCCTGGAACAAACCCCCGCAGCCCCAGTCCAATGCCTCGTTTCCCCGGCCATCCCGGCCGACGAGGTCCCTCCCGATGAAAGCATTCACCCTGGCAACCCTGATGACCCTGGCCGCAAGCCCGGTGTTCGCCTTCAATTTGAGCGATGCGGCCAATGCTGTGTCGGCGATGCAGAACCAGAATTCGAGCCAGCAGGGCGCGGTACAGGCCCCTGAAGGGCAGGCCAACCTGCTCAATACCCTAGGCAGTGAACTGAAGATTACTCCTGAACAGGCCATTGGTGGCGCCGGGGCCATGCTGGGGCTGGCGCGCAACAACTTGAGCGAGGCCGATTATGGCCAACTGGTCCAGGCAGTGCCGGGCCTGGACCTGCTTTCCGGTGCCAACGCCCTGGGCGGCTTGAGCGGTCTGGGAGAACTGCTCGGCAAGAGCAGCCAAAGCCCATCGCCACTGAGCAATGCGTTGGGCAATGTCGAGAACCGCAGTGACCTGGACAACGCCTTCAAGCTGCTGGGCATGGATACCGGCATGATCGGCCAATTTGCCCCGCTGATCCTTCAGTACCTGGGCCAGCAAGGCCTTGCCGGATCGCTGCTGCAGAACCTGGGCAACCTGTGGTCGACACCATCGGCCACACCATCGGTATGAAACTCAGCTAGCTTTCAATCGAACCCACGACAAAAAGTCCAAGCGTTACTTGTTTAGAAAGTTTGACGTGGCGCTGCACCTGATATTTCTACCAGTTGTCCAGTATTCAGAATCTCGCTACGTTGGCCATGCCAAGAAAGCGGCTGTCGGGCATTGATCGTGGTTCGCTCAATAGTCGTTGCATATTCAGATGACCAACGGGTTAGCCATGAGGAAGCGAAACTTAGCGTTTGTGTTGGCTGCGCTTTTGTTACAGACGGCCTGTGCCCCGCTAGCCGAGAAGCCGGCAACGCCGGTATCCACCCCGGCCCGTTCCGAACAGGTGCAGGCTGCGCCGTCGGCGGCACAAGACCTGCGTGTGGCAGGGCCTGTTGCAGTCGAGCAGTTGCAAGGTTGGTATAACCAGACGGTGAGGGATTGTGGCACCGCAACGCGGCCAGCGTTCCTTTGCTCGGGGGTCATGCTGCGTGGCACGCTGAGCAGGCAGAGTTATTTGCCCTGGGACCCGAGCCCGGGCTCCATAACCAGTGGCGGTGTGTCATTCGCCTGGATCAGGACGGATACCAATTTCAAGGAGCTGCCGTTGAACTACAACAACGGCTATATCTTCTACCCGAAGCACGACACACCTCCCGAAAAGAATTCCGACATCGAGGTGCTGTGCTCGTTTCCGTTTGACGGCTGGACGGATATTCGCAATCAGCAGGGTTGCGGTACCAACACGTCGTACCCTACGCAGAGCCGGCCGTGCAATGACCAGGGTATCAACACGGGCCAGCAGTGGATCAGCCACTTCAACGCGGCGCCCGATAAATACAAGGCTCAATGTGGGTGGAACGTGAGAGAGGGGCAGGCCTATACAGCCGATCGCTTCTATCAGAGCATCATTGGTCGCTCACTGATCACCTCGACTCACTGGAACGGCAATAATGAGTTACGTTTGGCCACTTGGCAGGCGGGAACCGGGGCTCAACTGCCGATACAGTCGTTCTTCTATATAGCGGGTACGGCGGGGCTGCTTTCGGCGCAGGATGACCAGCGCCGTTACCACCAGAGTTACGGTCAGGTTGTTCCGGTAATTCAACTGACCTTGCCGGCCGATAAAAGTAAGAAGGCAACTTTTGTCTACCGGGAGTCGGATCAGGCTGTGGAGGATGGCGAGGGTGGTGAGGGTGGCGAGGGAGAGTTGGTCGATTTTGAGAATGTACCGTTGCAGGAGGAGCTGTTGAGATTGAATGTTCCGGGTGGACAGTTTATTAGCTATCAATCTTTTTCAATCGCCAACATGATGCCGCCAAGTAATGGAATTTCTGGACATCATCTGCATTTCGCCTCACCTGATCAATGGGATCTCACTTTCAAGCCGGACGTACCACTAAGTGGAATTTCGTTTGATTACTGGGTCATTCCGAATTACGAGTCCGATCTTGTTACTATTTTTTATGAGGGCGGTAATAAAAATTTTTGGGTAGACAAGCTAGTTGGACATATTGAATTTATGTCGCCGCCGGGAAGAAAAATATACGCTGTTGTTTTTGGTACCAGCTACCAGGGTCTCGATAATTTTAAGTTATATAAATAGGGCGTGGCGATAGCAAGATGATACGGTATAACTGTTTGGATGGGGGCTGGTTGATCGGACCCGTCTGGCTAATGGTCGTACCACCTCGGCTCACTGGAACGCCCCGACAATGCGATGAGTCCTGAGCATTTACGCAGAGGCTTATTCGCGTAGATAAGGTCGCGAAGTCGTACGGTTCGTCGATAGCCGTGTTCAAGAGGGGCCGATAGAAATAGATTCCGATATTGCTTTATATGGAAAATTACCGTGGTTGTTCCGCGACGGATGTTCGAGCCTTTTAACAGTATGCCTGTAGACATGTTCAATGGCCCTGTCGCCGGCTTGCCAGCGACAGGGGTCATGGCTGACCAGGCACTCAGCTCATTTCCCGACGCAACTGCTCGATCCGCTGGTCCTTCTCTATCCACAACCGGTTCACCCAGGCCTGCACGGTCTGGCGGAATTCAACATCGTTCTCGTAGTCGCCAGCCCACAGCGCCGGGTCCAGTTCGCGCACGCGAATGTCGATGATCACCCGGCTGATGCTGCCATTGAGCAATGCCCAGAACCCTGGCGCCTGGTTGCCGGGGTAGACGATGGTGACGTCGAGCAGGGCGTCGAGCTGTTCGCCCAGTGCCGCCAGCACGAATGCCACGCCGCCCGCCTTGGGCTTGAGCAGGTGCTGGTAGGGCGATTGCTGGGCCTGGCGCTTGGCTTCGCTGAAGCGCGTGCCTTCGAGGTAGTTGACCACGGTCACCGGCTGACGCTTGAACAGTTCGCAGGCCGCCTTGGTGATTTCCAGGTCCTTGCCCTTGAGTTCCGGGTGCTTTTCCAGAAACGCCTTGCTGTAGCGCTTCATGAACGGGTAGTCCAGGCCCCACCAGGCCAAGCCCAGCAGCGGTACCCAGATCAGCTCCTTCTTGAGGAAGAACTTGAAGAATGGTGTGCGGCGATTGAGGCTTTCGATCAGCGCCGGGATGTCTACCCAGGTCTGGTGGTTGCTGACGGCCAGGTAGGAAGTGTCCCTGCGCAGGTTCTCGACACCACGTATGTCCCACTGCGTAGGAATGCACAGGGCGAAAATGGCTTTGTCGATCTCCGACCAGGTTTCAGCCACCCACATTACCGCCCACGAGGCATAGTCACGCCCGCGGCCTGGCAGCACCAGCTTGAGCAGGGCGAAGACCAGCAGTGGGCCGATCAGCACCAAGGTGTTGAGCAGCAGCAGGGTGGTGGTGAGGATGCCGGTCAGCAGGCGACGCATAAGGAGACTCTTGTTGTGGGATGAAAATGGTTGGCAATCATAAGCAGGGCCGTGGCCTACGCCAAATTTCCACTGCCCGGCGGCGGGTACAAATGTTTCACATTATGTTGGTTAGGCTTGTGACAGCGAACCTATCCTGCCAGTGCAGTCTAAGCACTGACACTTCTCAAGGAAGCCTGCCTGTGAAATATCTGTTTGCCATGTTGTCGCTGTTGGCCCTGCCAGTAATGGCTGCCGAGCCAACCCTTTACGGTCGTTACGAAAACATTGCCCTGCCCGAGCTGGGCGAAACCCTTAAAGCCAAGATGGACACCGGTGCCTTCACCGCGTCGCTGTCGGCCAAGGACATCGAACTGTTCACCCGCGATGGCGACGAGTGGGTGCGTTTCCGCCTGGCGACCAAGGACTCGGACGGCAAGGTGTACGAGCACAAGGTCTCGCGCATCAGCAAGATCAAGGGGCGCGCCGACGAGGAAGAGGAAGGCGATGGGCCGGAAATCTCCAAGCGCCCGGTGGTGGACCTGGAGCTGTGCCTGGGTGATGTGAAGCGCACCGTGGAAGTGAACCTGGTGGACCGCAGCAGCTTCAATTACCCGCTGCTGGTGGGCTCCAAGGCGCTGCGCGAATTCAAGGCGGCGGTCAACCCGGCGAAGAAGTTCACCGCCGGCAAGCCTGACTGCTGATGCTGGGCTGGCCTCATCGCGGATGAATCCGCTCCTACAAATGCGTGTAGGAGCGGATTCATCCGCGATTGGTCTGTCAGGCTGTCGGGGCTGTAGCGACCATCGATGGCCGCTTGGCCACCTCGGCATACCACGCCGCCAGGCCAGGCTGGCGCTCGCGCCAGCCAAACCCGGGCTGACGCAGATCCAGGTACCCCAGCGCGCAAGCCACACCAATCGCCGCGAGATCGAAGCCGCTGGCCAACTCGGCCAGATGCTCCTGCTCAAGGTTAGCCAGGCTACGGCGGATCTTCTCGCCCTGGGCCTGCAGCCAACCGTCCCAGCGCTTGTCCTCAGGCCGCAGGAAGCTTTCATAGCGGCTCGACACTGCCGCATCCATGATCGCATCGGCCTGCGAGGCCAAGGTCATGCGCCGCCAGCGGGCTGAACCCTCGCGCGGTAGCAGCGGCGGGCCGACGTGCTGCAGGTCGAGGTATTCACAGATGACCCGGCTGTCGTGCAACACGGTGCCATCGTCCAGGCGCAGGGCGGGGATCTTGCCGATCGGGTTGTCCAGGTTCAGCTGCGGGTCGCCGCTCACCGGGCTGATGTTTACCGGCTGCAGCCTTACTCGCTCCAGCTGGCCGGTTTCGTGCAACACCACCATGACCTTGCGCACGAAAGGCGACAGCGGTGCATGGAACAGGGTCATCGTACTCACGCTCAGTTACCCTGCAGGCTGGGTGGCAGGCACACGCCGGTACCGCCGATACCGCAGTAGCCGTCCGGGTTCTTGGCCAGGTACTGCTGGTGGTAGGCCTCGGCGAAATAGACGGTCGGCGCCTGGTCGATCTCGGTGGTGATTTCACCGAAACCGGCTTTGCTCAGCTCGGCCTGGTAGGCGTCGCGGCTGGCCTTGGCCTGCTCCAGCTGTTCCGGGCTGGTGCAGTAGATGGCCGAACGGTACTGGGTGCCGATGTCGTTGCCCTGACGCATGCCCTGGGTCGGGTTGTGCAGCTCCCAGAACATCGCCAGTAGCTCGCGGTAGCTGACCTTGTCCTTGTCGAACACCACCAGCACTACTTCAGTGTGGCCGGTCAGGCCCGAGCAGACTTCTTCGTAGGTAGGGTTCGGGGTGAAGCCACCGGCATAGCCAACCACAGTGCTGACCACACCTTCACGCTGCCAGAAGCGGCGTTCGGCGCCCCAGAAGCAACCCAGGCCGAAGATGGCGAAGTCGACGTTCTGGAAGAACGGGCCGAGCAGCGGCGTGTCTTTGAACACGTGATGGAACTCAGGCAGGCTCATTGGCGTTTCACGGCCAGGCAGGGCCTGTTCCGCAGTGGGCATGACGTTTTTGTTCACCAGGATTTCCGAACGCAGGACCATGGCCATTCCTCTGTATGTCAGTTGAATTGGGGTTGGCCCCATCGCGGATGAATCCGCTCCTGCGGGGATCGCGCAGGAGCGGATTTATCCGCGATGGGGCCCGAATGGGATCTAGTGTGCCCGAGCTTGGCGCTGCTGTCAGGCCAGTGGGCCACGCGGATAGCGCTTCAGCCGTTCGGCCAGCTCGCGCCCCGGGATCGGCCGGTCGAACAGGTAACCCTGGCCAACGTCGCAGCGGTGCCGGCGCAGGAACGCCAGTTGCTCCGGCGTCTCGATACCCTCGGCCACCACCTTCAGCTTGAGGTTATGGGCCATGGCCACCACCGCCGAAGTAATCTCCATGTCATCCTGGTTGTCCGGTATCTCATTGATGAAGCTGCGGTCGATCTTGAGGATGTCGATGGGGAATTTCTTCAGGTAGCTCAGCGACGAATAGCCGGTACCAAAGTCGTCCATGGCCAGGGTCAGGCCCAAGGCCTTCAACTCGTCCAGCTGGCGGTGGGTGTCTTCGGTGGCCTCCAGCAGCAGTCCTTCAGTCAGTTCCAGCTCGAGCAGGTGCGGGGGCAGGGCTTCCTCCTTGAGGATACTGCTGATCGAGGCCACCAGGTCCGGGTCGGAGAACTGTTTGGGTGACAGGTTGATGGCCACATGCAGGTTACCCATGCCGGCTTCGCGCAGCTGCTGGCTCATGCGGCACGACTGGCGCACCACCCATTTGCCGATGGGGATGATCAGGCCGGTTTCCTCGGCCACGCTGATGAACTGGTCCGGGCGGATCATGCCGCGTTCGGGGTGGTTCCAGCGCAGCAGCGCTTCCAGGCCCAGCAGGCGGCCGCTGCGCAGGCACAGCTTGGGCTGGTAGAACACCTCCAGTTCGTTCTGGGTCAGGGCGCGGCGCAGGTTGTTCTCGACGAACAGCTTGTAGCTGGCTTCGGCATTGAGTACTTCGGTAAACACCTGCACCTGGTGCTTACCGTTGGCCTTGGCCTTGTGCAGCGCCAGGCCGGCGTTCTTCATCAGGCTGGCGGGGTCTGCACCGTGCAATGGCGCGTAGGCAAGGCCTACCGAAGCGGTGACGTTGATCAGCTGGTTGTCGACGAACATCGGTTTGTCGAGGGTCCGCAGCAATTGCATGGCGACGCCCTGGCCATCTTCGAGACGGGTGTCGTCGAGCAGTACGGCGAACTCGTTACTGGCGAAGCGCGCCAGGATGCCGCCGGTGTGCAGGCTGTTGCGCAGGCGCCGGGCCAGGCTGATCAACAGCTTGTCGCCGGTCTGGTGGCCCAGGCTGTCATTGATACGCTTGAAATTGTCGATGTCCACCAGCAGCAGGCACATGGAGTTTTCGCCATCACGGGCGAAACACTCGTCGAGGCTGCGGATGAACGCCGGGCGGTTGCCCAGGTTGGTCAGGTTGTCGGTGTAGGCCAGCCGTTCGATGCGCTGCTGGGCCAGCTTGGTCTGGGTGATGTCTTCGTAGATGCCGATGTAGTGGGTCAGCTCACGGTTGTCGCCGTATACCTTGGAGATCGACAACTGGCCCCAGTAGGGCTCCAGGTTCTTGCGCCGGCTTCTGAACTCGCCCTGCCAGCTGTTGCCCATGGCCAGGCTCGACGGCGAATCGAACAACAGTTCGCTCAGGTTTTCCAGGGCCGGCAGCTCACCCAGATGGTGACCCTGGACTTCCTCGGTGCTGTACTGGGTAATGGCAGTGAAGCTGGGGTTGACGTACTCCACCACGCCATCGCGGTTGACCAGCAGGAAGGCGCTGGCGCTCTGTTCGACCGCTCGCTGGAACAGGTGCAGGGCACTGGCCGCGGTGCGTCGGTTGTGATTGGTGATGACTTGGGCGAACTGGTCGGCCAGCTCGCCGGCAAAGGCGATTTCGTCCGACTGCCAGGCCCGCGGCTGGCCGGTCTGCTCCAGGCACAGCACGCCGACTACCTGGCCATCGACGCGAATGCTGGCATCGAGCATGGCCTTGTTTGCCGGGCGCAGGCTTTGCGCCAGCGCGCGGGTGCGCGGGTCGTGGCCGGCATTATGGGCGTCGATGGCGCGGCTGGCATGCAGCGCGTCAAGGTAGTCGGGGAAGCGGCTGGCATCGATGGCTTCGGGCTGGCGGTGCTCTTGCGTGTCCCGGTACCAGGCAGTTATCGGCTGCAGTTGCTGGCCGTCCAGATGCCAGATGCTGGCACAGTCGACCTTGTAGATTTCACAGGCGCTCTGGGTGATCAGTTGCGCAGCTTCCAGCAGCGAGTTGCCGCCGCTGTAGCGCTGGCGGGCCAGGCGCAGGATCAGGTCCTGCTGGCCACGTACCCGCTCCAGGTGTTCGAGCTGTTCCTGCTGCGCACGCTGGTTCAGCTGCAAGGCCAGTTGCAGGCGGTTGTTGCGCGATTCCAGATCGCTGGAACCGGCATCGCCACTCTCTTCTGGCTGGTCGTCGAGCACGCTGAGGTAACCGCGCACCAGCTGGCGATTGTGCTGCTTGTAGGTTTCACCCACTTCCAGCAGGCGTAGCGATGCCGTGGGCGTGTGCAAGATGTAGCGCACGCGATAGTAGCCACGCTGGGCCAGTTGCAACTGGATGTCGTCATGCAGCCGGTAGCGGACCTCGGGCTCCATCAGGCTGGCGTATGGGGCATCGATCAGCGCGCACAGGTCGCTAGCGTGCAGGCCGAACTGGCGTTCGCAGGCCGGATCCAGGTAGAGCATGGCCCAAGTGGCTTCGTTAAGCCTTTCGAAACGCAGCATGCCGAGCCGCGAGGGCACGGGTAACTGCGTGACGACCTCGGCCGCCACACGGCTGGCGGCATCGGGTTGGCTTTTCATCGAAGACTCGCTTGAAGAGGGAACGCGGCCTTTGGGCGGCGGCAGATCTGGCAAGGTTGCATCATGTCCAGGGGGCTGGCAAGCCGCCATGTGTGATGCTGTGTCCGGGTTATCGGCTTGTGGGCTGGAATCTGTAGCTCGCCAGACGTTTATCGGCGGGCAAAAAAAGCCCCGCCAATTGACGGGGTTGAGGTACGAGCGTGGCAGCTCGAAAAGGGTACTGCCCCTCGCTGGGAGGGGCAGTGTGCAGCCTTACAGCAGCATGGTGCGGATATCGCCCAGCACGTCGCCCAGGCGCTTGGTGAAGCGCGCGGCGGCAGCGCCGTTGATCACTCGGTGATCGTAGGACAGCGACAGCGGCAGCATCAGCTTGGGCTGGAAGGCCTTGCCATCCCAGACTGGCTGCATGGTCGCCTTGGAGACGCCCAGGATAGCCACTTCCGGCGCGTTGACGATCGGCGTGAAGCCGGTGCCGCCAATGTGGCCGAGGCTGGAGATGGTGAAGCAGGCGCCCTGCATCTCGTCGGCCGACAGCTTCTTGGTGCGGGCTTTTTCAGCCAGCGCAGCCGCTTCGGCAGCCAGTTGCAGCAGGCTCTTCTGGTCGACGTTCTTGATCACCGGGACCAGCAGGCCGTCCGGGGTGTCCACGGCGAAGCCGATGTGCACGTACTTCTTGCGGATGATGGCCTTGCCGCTTGGCGCCAGCGAGCTGTTGAAGTCCGGCAGTTCCTTGAGCAGGAAGGCGCAGGCCTTGAGCAGCAGTGGCAGTACGGTCAGCTTCACGCCAGCCTTCTCGGCCACGGCCTTCTGCGCCACGCGGAAGGCTTCCAGCTCGGTGATGTCGGCGGAGTCGAACTGGGTGACGTGCGGTACGTTCAGCCAGCTGCGGTGCAGGTTGGCGGCACCGACCTGCATCAGGCGGGTCAGGGCCACTTCTTCCACTTCACCGAACTTGCTGAAGTCCACGGCCGGGATCGGCGGGATGCCGGCGCCGCCGGTCGCGCCGGCGGCTGCCGGGGCTTCCTTGGCCTTCTGCATCATCGCCTTGACGTAGACCTGCACGTCTTCCTTCAGGATGCGGCCGTGCGGACCGGTGGCAGCAACGGCGCCCAGGTCGACACCGAATTCACGGGCCAGCTGGCGAACCGCCGGGCCGGCGTGAACCTTGGCGTTGCTGCCGGCAGCCGGTGCGGTGGCAACCGGTGCAGGTGTAGGTGCAGCAGCAGGTGCAGGTGCAGGTGCAGGTGCAGGTGCAGCAGCAGGGGCAGCTGCGGCAGCCGCCGGTGCAGCTGCCGGAGCCGCCTCAGCCTTGGCCGGAGCAGCAGCAGGCGCTGCGCCAGCAACCTTGAGCTTGAAGATCAGGTCGCCAGTGCCGACTTCGTCTTCCAGCTTGCACAGTACTTCTTCGACCACGCCAGCGGCTGGCGACGGGATCTCCATGGAGGCCTTGTCGGACTCCAGGGTGATCAGCGACTGGTCAGCTTCGACGGTGTCGCCGACCTTGACCAGCACTTCGATGATCTTGGCCTTGCCCGACGAACCGATGTCCGGCACGTGGATGTCCTGCACGCTGGCAGCAGCCGGGGCTGCGGCCGGAGCAGGAGCTGGGGCGGCTTCAGCGGCCGGAGCCGGTGCAGCAGCTTGCGCCGGAGCAGCGGCAGGCGCCTCGGGGGCCGCAGCAGCGGCGCCCTCGGCTTCCAGAACCAGCAGCTCGTCGCCTTCTTTCAGGCGGTCGCCCAGCTTGACCTTCAGTTCCTTGATGACGCCGGCTTTCGGCGCCGGGATTTCCATGGAGGCCTTGTCGGACTCCAGGGTCAGCAGGCTCTGGTCAGCCTCGATACGGTCACCGACCTTGACGAACAGCTCGATGATTTCACCTTCACCGCTGCCGATGTCAGGTACGCGAATGAGTTCGCTCACTTAAAAATACTCCTCAGCAGTCCAGTGGGTTGCGCTTGTCCGGGTCGATGCCGAACTTGACGATGGCGTCAGCCACAACCTTGGGTTCGATCTCGCCGCGGTCAGCCAGGGCTTCCAGCGCAGCCAGCACCACGAAGTGGCGGTCGACTTCGAAGAAGTGACGCAGCTTCTTGCGGCTGTCGCTGCGACCGTAACCGTCGGTACCCAGGACCTTGAACTCTTTGCTCGGCACCCACTGGCGGATCTGCTCGGCGAACAGCTTCATGTAGTCGGTGGAGGCGATGACCGGGCCTTTGCGGCCGTTCAGGCACTGCTCGACGTAGGTCTGCTGTGGCTTCTGGCCAGGCTTCAGGCGGTTGGCGCGTTCCACTGCCAGGCCGTCGCGACGCAGTTCGTTGAAGCTGGTCACGCTCCACACGTCGGCACCGATGTTGAACTCGTCACGCAGGATCTTCGCCGCTTCGCGGACTTCGCGCAGGATGGTGCCGGAGCCCATCAGCTGTACGTGGTGCGCGGCTTCGCGAGTGTCTTCTTCCAGCAGGTACATGCCCTTGATGATGCCTTCCTCGACACCGGCCGGCATGGCTGGCTGCTGGTAGGACTCGTTCATCACGGTGATGTAGTAGAAGATGTCCTGTTGCTCTTCGGTCATCTTCTTCATGCCGTCCTGGATGATCACCGCCAGCTCGTAGCCGTAGGTCGGATCGTAGGTGCGGCAGTTCGGGATGGTGCCCGCCATCATGTGGCTGTGACCGTCTTCGTGCTGCAGGCCTTCACCGTTGAGGGTGGTACGGCCGGCGGTGCCGCCGATCAGGAAGCCACGGGTGCGGCTGTCGCCAGCGGCCCAGGCCAGGTCGCCAATGCGCTGGAAGCCGAACATCGAGTAGAAGATGTAGAACGGCAGCATCGGCTGGTTGTGGCAGCTGTACGAGGTACCGGCAGCGATGAACGACGACATGGCGCCGGCTTCGTTGATGCCTTCCTCGAGAATCTGGCCCTTCTTGTCTTCGCGGTAGAACATCACCTGGTCTTTATCGACCGGCTCGTAGAGCTGGCCGACCGACGAGTAGATGCCCAGCTGGCGGAACATGCCTTCCATACCGAAGGTACGGGCTTCGTCCGGGATGATCGGGACGATGCGCTGGCCGATTTCCTTGTCCTTGACCAGCTGCGCCAGAATACGCACGAAAGCCATGGTGGTGGAGATTTCGCGGTCGCCCGAGCCGTCCAGGATCGCTTTCAGCGTTTCCAGTGGCGGGGTCGGCACGCTGAAGCTCTTGGCACGGCGCTGTGGCACGAAACCGCCCAGGGCAGCACGGCGCTCGGCCAGGTACTTGGCTTCGGCAGAACCTTCTTCCGGTTTGAAGAACGGCAGGTTCTCCAGGTCGGCATCCTTGACCGGGATGTCGAAGCGGTCACGGAAGTGGCGCAGGCTGTCGACGTCGACCTTCTTGGTGTTGTGCGCGGTGTTCTTGGCTTCGCCGGCACCGGTACCGTAACCCTTGATGGTCTTGGCCAGGATGACGGTAGGCTGGTCCTTGTGGTTGACCGCCTGGTGGTACGCCGCGTAGACCTTGTACGGGTCGTGGCCGCCACGGTTGAGCTTCCAGATCTCATCGTCGGACAGGTCTTCGACCATGGCCTTGAGCTCTGGGGTGTTGAAGAAGTGCTCACGGACGTACGCGCCGTCCTTGGCCTTGTAGTTCTGGTACTCGCCGTCGATGACTTCGTCCATGCGACGCTGCAGGGCACCGTTGGTGTCCTTGGCGAACAGTGGGTCCCAGAAACGGCCCCAGACGACCTTGTTGACGTTCCAGCCACCGCCACGGAACACGCCTTCGAGTTCCTGGATGATCTTGCCGTTGCCGCGAACCGGGCCGTCGAGGCGCTGCAGGTTGCAGTTGATGACGAAGATCAGGTTGTCCAGCTTCTCGCGGCCGGCCAGGGCGATTGCGCCCAGGGATTCCGGCTCGTCGCACTCGCCGTCGCCCATGAAGCACCAGACCTTCTGCTTGCCGGCCGGGATGAAGCCGCGCGCTTCCAGGTACTTCATGAAACGTGCCTGATAGATGGCCTGGATCGGACCCAGACCCATCGATACGGTCGGGAACTGCCAGAAGTCAGGCATCAGCCAAGGGTGCGGGTACGAAGACAGGCCGTTGCCGTCCACTTCCTGACGGAAGTTGTTCATCTGTTCTTCGTTGATGCGGCCTTCCATGAAGGCGCGGGCGTAGACGCCTGGCGAAGCGTGGCCCTGGAAGAAGATCAGGTCGCCGCCATGTTCTTCGGTCGGAGCCTGGAAGAAGTAGTTGAAGCCGATGTCGTACAGGGTGGCGCTGGAGGCGAAGCTGGAGATGTGTCCGCCCAGGTCCGAGTCTTTCAGGTTGGTACGCATGACCATGGCCAGGGCGTTCCAACGCACCATCGAGCGAATGCGGCGTTCCATGAACAGGTCGCCAGGCATGCGTGCTTCGTGGGTGACAGGGATGGTGTTGCGGTATGGCGTGGTGATCGCGTATGGCAGCTGGGAGCCACTACGGGTGGCCAGCTCGCCCATACGGGTCATCAGATAATGAGCGCGGTCTTCGCCTTCTTTGTCGAGGACCGACTCCAGGGCATCCAGCCATTCCTGGGTTTCGATTGGATCGAGGTCTTGCATGGCTTGCTCCAGGGCGGAAAGGCAACCAGAATCGATTGCCTGAGTTTGCGACTGGCCTTATGGGCAGACGTCGTGAATTCTTGGATTACCGGGGTGTCCTCCGGCGCCGTGTAGTTTTACTACATTTGCTTTCGCATTTCATGCTTTTACATGACAGGGGTAGTAGTAAAACTACATTTGTGCGACGTTTCGTCGCATGCTGGCTTGTGAGGAAAAACGTTCATGTTGGTTGGCATTGTGTCGCGAACGGGTAATTCTTGATGGTTGTTGCCAATTTTACGGCTGTTTCAGCTATTTCCAACTTTTGTACGACAGTCCAACCGTGGTCCAGCTTCCCCTTGGCCGCTTTTTCCCCTCCATTTCACGCCGATCAAGGATAGACCATGCGCCTGCCTTTGCCGTCCGATCTGCCCGCCACCCTGCAACCACTGGTCGCTCGCAACCAGCAATTCCTTCGCGATGCCGTGGCTTACCATCCCGAACTCGACCTGCAGGCCTGGAGCCCGGCGCACCGTCAACAGTTCGACCAGGTAGCCGCTGCCAGCGACTTCGTGCTTGGCCTGGCCCGGCGCGAGCCGGCCATGTTGTTCGGCCTGCTGGCCAGTGGCGAGATGGACCGGCCCTACGCCATGGGTGAGTTGCGCGGGCACTTGGCCGCAGCCGCCCAGGCGGCGCACAGCGAGGACGAGCTGGCGCGCAACCTGCGTCGCGAGCGCAACCGCCAGCAGTTGCGCATCATCTGGCGCGACATCACCCGCCAGGCCGCGCTGGGGGAAACCTGCCGCGACCTGTCCGACCTGGCCGACGCCGCCATCGATGAGGCCTACCAATGGCTGTACCCGCGGCATTGCCAGCAGTTCGGTACGCCCATCGGCAACCGCAGCGGCCAACCGCAGCATATGGTGGTGCTGGGCATGGGCAAGCTGGGTGCGGTGGAGTTGAACCTGTCATCGGACATCGACCTGATCTTCGCCTTCCCCGAAGGTGGCGAAACCGAAGGGGTGAAGCGCTCGCTGGATAACCAGGAGTTCTTCACCCGCCTGGGCCAGCGCCTGATCAAGGCCCTGGACCCGGTCACCGTGGACGGTTTCGTGTTCCGCGTCGACATGCGCCTGCGCCCCTACGGCTCGGCCGGCGCGCTGGTGCTCAGCTTCAATGCGCTGGAGCAGTATTACCAGGACCAGGGGCGCGACTGGGAGCGCTACGCGATGATCAAGGCGCGCGTGGTGGCCGGTGACCAGGCCGCCGGCGCGCAGCTGCAGGAGATGCTGCGACCGTTCGTGTATCGCCGCTACCTGGACTTTTCCGCGATCGAAGCGCTGCGCACCATGAAGCAACTGATCCAGCAGGAAGTGCGGCGCAAGGGCATGGCCGACAACATCAAGCTGGGCGCTGGCGGTATTCGCGAGGTGGAATTCATCGCCCAGGCGTTCCAGCTGATCCACGGTGGCCGCGACCTCAGCCTGCAGCAACGACCATTGCTGAAAGTGCTGGCCACCCTCGAAGGCCAGGGCTACCTGCCACCGGCCGTGGTCACCGAATTGCGCGAGGGCTACGAGTTCCTGCGGTATACCGAACACGCCATCCAGGCCATCGCCGACCGCCAGACGCAGATGTTGCCGGATAATCAGCCTGACCAGGCACGGGTGGCCTACATGCTCGGGTTTGCCGACTGGCAGAGCTTCCAGGACCAGCTGGTGTACTGGCGGGGCCGCATCGACTGGCACTTCCGCCAGGTGATCGCCGACCCGGATGACGAAGACGGCGAGGGCGAGCTGGTGGTAGGCGGTGAGTGGTCGCCGCTGTGGGAGCAGGCGCAGGATGAAGAGGCTGCCGGCCGCCAGCTGGAAGAGGCCGGTTTCAAGCAGCCCGCCGACGCCCTGCGGCGCCTGGCTGCGTTGCGTTCGAGCCCACAACTGCGCTCGATGCAACGTATTGGCCGTGAGCGTCTGGATGCCTTTATTCCACGGTTGCTGGCCCAGACGGTCGAACATGCCGACCCCGACCTGGTGCTGGAGCGCGTGCTGCCGCTGGTCGAAGCCGTGGCGCGGCGTTCTGCCTACCTGGTGCTGCTGACCGAAAACCCCGGTGCCCTGGGCCGCCTGTTGACCCTCTGTGCCGCCAGCCCGTGGATCGCCGAGCAGATTGCCCGCTACCCGCTGCTGCTCGACGAACTGCTCAACGAAGGCCGCCTGTACAGCCCACCGCTGGCACCGGAACTTGCCAGCGAGCTGCGCGAGCGCCTGACGCGCATCCCCGAGGACGACCTGGAGCAGCAAATGGAGGCGCTGCGCCATTTCAAGCTGGCCCACAGCCTGCGCGTGGCTGCCTCGGAGATCAGTGGCAACCTGCCGTTGATGAAAGTCAGCGACTACCTGACCTGGCTGGCCGAAGCCATCCTCGACCAGGTGCTGGCCCTGGCCTGGCGCCAGACCGTGGCCCGCCATGGCCAGCCCAGGCGCAGCGATGGCAGCCTGTGCGACCCGGGCTTCATCATCATTGGTTACGGCAAGGTCGGTGGCCTGGAGCTGGGCCACGGCTCGGACCTGGACCTAGTGTTCATCCACGACGGCGACCCGCAGGCGGAAACTGATGGCGCCAAGCCGATCGACGGTGCGCAGTTCTTCACCCGCCTGGGCCAGCGCATCATCCACCTGCTGGCCACCCAGACCAACTCCGGCCAGCTGTATGACGTGGACATGCGCCTGCGCCCGTCCGGGGCTGCTGGGCTGCTGGTCAGCTCGCTGGGCGCGTTCGAGCGCTACCAGCAGAACGAAGCCTGGACCTGGGAGCACCAGGCCCTGGTGCGGGCCCGTGTACTGGTGGGCTGCCCGCAGGTGGGGGCAGCGTTCGAAGGCGTGCGCGCCAAGGTATTGGGCCAGCCTCGCGACCTGCAAAAACTGCGCAGCGAAGTGAGCGAAATGCGCGCCAAGATGCGCGACAACCTCGGCACCAAGGCCACCGCTGCCGGCACGGCGGCCAACGCGTTCGAGCCCGGTATGCCCTTCGATATCAAGCAGGATGCCGGCGGTATCGTCGATATCGAATTTATGGTGCAATACGCCGCCTTGGCCTGGTCGCATGACCATCCGGCCTTGCTGCGATGGACCGATAACATCCGCATTCTGGAAGAGCTGGAGCAGGCAGGGTTGATGCCGGCCAGTGACGCGGTGCTGTTGCGTGAAGTGTACAAGGCGTTCCGCTCTGCCTCGCACCGCCAGGCCCTGCAGAAGCAGGCCGGGGTGATCGATGCCGCGCAGTTTGCCGATGAACGCCGCGAGGTGCGGCGGGTCTGGGGTGAATTGGGTTTGACTTGAGATTGTTAAGCCGCTTTGCGGCCCATCGCGGCGCAAAGCAGCCCCAAAGGCTCATCCCCCACCACCGGTGGTACACTGTCCGCCACATAGCCTGAATATAAAGAGGGGAGGCCAGGCTGTACTGCAGCCTGTAGCCTCCCCGAGTGTTTCTGGACCAAGCATGAGAATACTGATCATTGGCCCCAGCTGGGTCGGCGACATGGTGATGGCGCAGACCCTGTTCCAGTGCCTGAAACAGCAGCACCCCGACTGCGTGATCGATGTGCTGGCCCCCGAGTGGAGCCGGCCGATCCTCGAGCGCATGCCCGAGGTGCGTCAGGCCTTGAGCTTCCCGCTCGGCCACGGCGCGCTGGAGCTGGCGACGCGGCGGCGCATCGGCAAGTCGCTGGCCGGCCAGTACGACCAGGCCATCCTGCTGCCCAATTCGCTGAAGTCGGCATTGGTGCCGTTTTTCGCCGGTATTCCCAAACGTACCGGCTGGCGTGGCGAAATGCGCTTCGGCCTGCTCAACGACGTGCGCAAGCTGGACAAGGCCCGCTACCCACTGATGATCGAGCGCTTCATGGCGCTGGCCTACGCGCCTGGCGCCGAGTTGCCGCAGCCTTATCCGCGCCCAAGCCTGCAGATCGAAGCGCAGAGCCGTGACGCCGCCCTGGCCAAGTTCGGCCTGGCGCTGGACCGCCCGGTGTTGGCACTGTGCCCCGGTGCCGAGTTCGGCGAGGCCAAGCGCTGGCCGGCCGAGCACTATGCCAGCGTGGCCGATGCGATGATCCGCCAAGGCTGGCAGGTGTGGCTGTTCGGCTCGAAGAACGATCACCCGGTCGGTGAGCAGATCCGCGACCGCCTGATCCCGGGCATACGCGAAGAATCGTCCAATCTGGCCGGGGAAACCTCACTGGCCGAGGCCATCGACCTGATGTCCTGCGCCGACGCCGTGGTCTCCAACGACTCTGGCCTGATGCACGTGGCGGCAGCGCTGAACCGCCCGCTGGTGGCGGTGTACGGCTCGACTTCGCCGGGCTTCACCCCGCCGTTGGCCGAGCACGTGGAAGTGGTGCGCACCGGCATCGAGTGCAGCCCATGTTTCGACCGTACCTGCCGCTTCGGCCACTACAACTGCCTGCGCCTGCTTGAACCGGGCAAAGTCATTGCCGCCCTGCACAGCCTGAGCGGGCCGGAACTGATCGATACCGTGGCCGAGGTCGACTAAGTGCGGGTACTGATCATCAAGACCTCGTCGCTGGGTGATGTGATTCATACCCTGCCGGCGCTTACCGATGCCGCCCATGCCATTCCGGGTATCCGCTTCGACTGGGTGGTGGAAGAAGGCTTTGCCGAAATCCCCAGCTGGCACCCGGCGGTTGACCAGGTCATTCCGGTGGCCATCCGCCGTTGGCGCAAGAACCTTTGGCAAACCATCAAGAGTGGCGAGTGGAAAGCGTTCAAGCAGCGTGTGCGCGAGCGCCAGTACGACCTGGTGATCGACGCCCAGGGCCTGGTCAAGTCGGCCTGGCTGACCCGCTACGTGAAAGCACCGGTCGCCGGCCTGGATCGCTACTCGGCCCGTGAAGGCTGGGCCAGCCGCTTTTACGATCGACGCCTGTCGATTGCCGTCGGCCAGCATGCAGTAGAGCGGGTACGCCAGCTGTTCGCCATGGCCCTGGCCTACGACCTGCCGGAAGGCATTGGCAACTACGGCCTCGACCTTGACCGTCTGCAGCTACCGCCGGCTGCCCCGTACGTGGTGTTCCTGCATGGCACTACGTGGGCGACCAAGCACTGGCCCGAAGCCTACTGGCGCGAACTGGCTGAACGTATGGGCCGGCGCAAGCTGGAAGTGCGCCTGCCGTGGGGCAACCCGGCCGAGAAGGCGCGGGCCGAGCGCATTGCCCAGGGCTTGAACAACTGTCAGGTGCTCCCCAGATTGAACCTGGCCGGTGTCGCCCGGGTATTGGCGGCGGCAAAGGCATGCGTGGCCGTCGATACCGGCCTTGGCCACTTGGCGGCGGCACTCGATGTACCCACCATTTCGCTGTTCGGCCCGACCAACCCGGGGCTGACCGGTGCCTACGGACGGACCCAGATTCACCAGGCCAGTGACTGGCCATGCGCTCCCTGCCTGCAGAAGAAGTGCACTTACAAACCGAGCGCCGACGACCTGCGCCGGTACGATCTGAAACGCGAGTGGCCGCTGTGCTTCACTCGCCTGAATCCCGAGCATGTGGCGAGCCGCTTGAGCGCGCTGCTGCTGGCTGAGGATGTCCGTTGATGCAACTGGCTTTCGTGCTGTACAAATATTTCCCCTTCGGCGGGCTGCAGCGCGATTTCATGCGCATTGCCCTGGAGTGCCAGAAGCGGGGCCACCAGATCCGTGTGTACACGCTGATCTGGGAGGGTGACATTCCGCCGGGCTTCGAAGTGCTGGTGGCGCCGGTGAAGGCGATTTTCAACCACCGCCGCAACGAGAAACTCAGTGCCTGGATGGCTGCCGATCTGGCCAAGCGCCCGGTCGATCGCCTGATCGGCTTCAACAAGATGCCGGGGCTGGACGTGTATTACGCCGCCGACGGCTGCTTCGAGGACAAGGCGCAGACCCTGCGTGGCGGCCTGTACCGCCGCTGGGGCCGCTACCGGCATTTCGCCGAGTACGAGCGCGCGGTGTTTGCCAAGGATGCGCATACCGAAGTGCTGATGATTTCCGAAGTGCAGCAGCCGCTGTTCATCAAGCACTACGGTACCCCGGTGGAACGCTTCCACCTGCTGCCGCCTGGCATTTCCCAGGACCGTCGCGCGCCGGCCAACGCTGCCGAGATCCGCGCCGAATTCCGCAAGGAGTTCAACCTCGGCGATGACGACCTGCTGCTGGTACAGATCGGCTCTGGTTTCAAGACCAAGGGCGTGGACCGCAGCCTCAAGGCCCTGGCCGCACTGCCGTCGGCCCTGCGCAAGCGGACCAGGTTGATGGTGATCGGCCAGGACGACCCCAAGGTGTTCCAGCTGCAAAGCGCTACCCTGGGCCTGGGCGAGCAGGTGCAGTTCCTCAAGGGGCGTAGCGACATTCCGCGCTTCCTGCTGGGCGCCGACCTGCTGATCCACCCGGCGTACAACGAAAATACCGGCACGGTGCTGCTCGAAGCGCTGGTGGCCGGCCTGCCGGTGCTGGTGTCCAAGGTGTGTGGTTACGCCCACTACATTGCCGAGGCCGACAGCGGCCTGGTGCTGGACGAGCCGTTCGAACAAGAGCAGCTCAATACCTATCTGCAGCGCATGCTCGAAGACCAGGCGGCCCGTGCCAGCTGGTCGCGCAACGGCCTGGCGTTTGCTGAAACCGCCGACCTGTACAGCATGCCGCAGCATGCCGCCGACGTGATCCTGGGGCAGGAGTCCGCATGAAGCTGATACTGGCCGAGCCGTTCAAGCGCCTGTGGGCGGGGCGCGATGCCTTCGATGCGGTGGAGGCGCTGCAAGGCGAGGTCTACCGCGAACTGGAAGGGCGCCGCACGCTGCGCACCGAGGTCGCTGGTGCAGGCTTTTTCGTCAAGATCCACCGCGGCATCGGCTGGGGCGAGATCTTCAAGAACCTGTTTACCGCCAAGCTGCCGGTGCTCGGTGCCGGCCAGGAATGGCAAGCCATCCAGCGCTTGCACCAGGCTGGCGTGCCGACCATGACCGCGGTTGCCTATGGCGAGCGTGGCAGCAACCCGGCCGCGCAGCATTCGTTCATCATCACCGAAGAACTGGCGCCGACCATCAGCCTGGAAGACTTCAGCATCGACTGGGTCAGGCAACCGCCCGAGCCGCGCCTGAAGCGCGCGCTGATCGCCGAGGTGGCCAGGATGACTGGCGGCATGCACCGCGCCGGGGTCAACCATCGCGACTGCTACATCTGCCACTTCCTGTTGCATACCGACCGCCCGGTGACGGCGGATGACTTCAAATTGTCGGTTATCGACCTGCACCGCGCGCAGACCCGGGCGAAAATCAGCCGCCGCTGGCGCGACAAGGACCTGGCCGCGCTGTACTTCTCGGCGCTGGACATCGGCCTCACCCAGCGCGACAAGCTGCGCTTCCTGCGTGGTTATTTCCAGCGCCCGCTGCGGCAGATCCTCAAGGATGAGGCCGCGCTGCTCGCCTGGCTGGAGCGCAAGGCGCAGAAACTCTACGATCGCAAGCAACGCTATGGGGATGCACTCTGATGTCGGGTTGGACACTGGCGCCGGGCTATGAGCACCTGGCGACGGACTTCGGCAGCCTCGAGGCGGTATTCGCCCTGCAAGGCGAACGCCTGACCCGCGACCCGCTCAGCGAAGTGGTGCGCATCATGCGTGACGGGGTCAATTACTACGTCAAGCGCTATACCGGAGCCGGCAAGCATATGCGCCGTTACCTGGGCCGGCCGCGGATCAAGGCTGAATGGCAGAACCTGAAGCTGTTCGCCAAGTGGGGCATCCCCACTGCCGAAGTGGTGGCCTGGGGCCTGGAGCGCAATGGCCTGGCCTTTGCCCGGGGCGCGATGATCACCCGCGAGCTGCCGCGTACCGAAGACCTGTCGGCGTTGGCCGAGCGCAACGATGCGCGCCTGGCCGACCGCGCCTGGGTCGGGCATGTCAGCAGCCAACTGGCGCGCCATACCCGGGTCATGCACAAGCACCACTTCGCCCATAACGACCTGAAGTGGCGCAACCTGCTGGTCGATGACCAGGGCACGCTATTCTTCATCGATTGCCCCACTGGTGACTTCTGGCGCGGCTTCATGTGGCGGCACCGGATGATCAAGGACCTGGCGTGCCTGGACAAAGTGGCCAAGTACCGGCTGTCGGCAACCCAGCGCCTGCGGTTCTACCTGCAATACCGTGGCCGCGACCGGCTGAATGAGCGCGACAAGAAGCGCATTCGCCAGGTAGTGGGCTTTTTCGAGGGAAGGGAATGACCGATTACCTGGCCAGCGCGGACCTCGCGCTGCTCAAACGCCATGGCCTGGATGACTTCGAGGCGCTGTGGGCACTGCAGCTGGATGCCGTCGACGAGCCGAATACCGGCCGTGGCGGCTGGAGCAGCGTGTTTCGCCTGGAACTCGAAGGCAAGGGCTACTACCTCAAGCGCCAGTGCGACTACCTGACCCGTACCCTGCACCGGCCGTTCGGCGAGCCCACCTTCGCTCGTGAATTCCGCAATATCAGCCGCTACCAGAAGCTGCACATTCCTGCCTTGCAGGCGGTGTTCTATGGCGAGCGCAAGCAAGGCGGCCAGCACCGGGCCATCCTGATGACACGCGCCCTGGACGAATGGGCCGACCTCGACAGCCTGCTGGCCCGCTGGGCACAACTGGGTGATGCTGAACGCAATGGCATCCTGCAGGCCTGCGGCCAGCTGGCGCGTACCCTGCACAGTGCCGGGCAGGTCCATGGCTGTTTCTACCCCAAGCACATCTTCCTGCGCCAGCGCCGCGAAGGCTGGGATGCGCAACTGATCGACCTGGAAAAGACCCGGCCTCTGCTGTTCGGCATGCGTGACCGCCTCAAGGACCTGGAGCCGCTGCTGCGCCGCGCCCAGGCCTGGAGCGAGCACGATGTCCGTACCTTGCTGGCCAGTTACCTGGCGCAGCCGGACGATGGCACGCTGGTCGATACCTGGCTGCAACGCCTGACGCAACGCCGTCGTGAAAAAGAGGCCCGCTGATGCGTTTGTCTGATTTGAAAGAGGCCGGGCGCAACCCGTCGCTGCCCCTGAGCATTACCTTGGCCGACGCTGCCGGCAGCGCTGACTTGCAACTGCTCAGTCTGCTGCGCGTGCTGCCGGGCCAGCGCTATGTGGGCGCCGGGGTATGGCGCGGCATTCCGGTGCTGGCCAAGCTCCTGGTCGGCGGTAACGCTGCCCGGCATTTCCAGCGTGAACTGCAGGGCGTGAAGCTGCTGGCCGAGCAGGGCCTGACTACGCCGAAGCTGCTGGCCGATGGCCTCAAGGAAGGCGAGGGCGGCTGGTTGCTGTTCGAGTTTCTCGACGGCGCCGAAAGCCTGGCCGATGCCTGGGCGGCAGTGGAACACTTGCCGGTGCTGGCCGACGAGCAGCACCTGGTACTGGGCGAGGCGCTCACTGCGGTGGCGCACATGCACGCCCAAGGCCTGTGGCAGGAGGACCTGCACCTGGACAACCTGTTGCGCCACGGCGGCAAGCTGTACCTGATCGATGGTGCCGGCATCAAGGCCGAAACGCCTGGCCAGCAATTGTCGCGCCCGCGTGTGCTGGAAAACCTCGGGGTGTTCTTCGCCCAGTTGCCCAAACGCCTGGAACCGTTCATCGAAGAGCTGCTGGTGCACTACCTGTTGGCCAACGCCGAGCATGCGCTGCCGTTGGAAGCCTTGCAGAAGCAAGTGGACAAGGTGCGCGGCTGGCGCCAGAAGGATTACCTGGAAAAGGCTGGCCGCGAATGCAGCCTGTTCAGTGTCGAGCGCAGCCTTTCGGGCTTGCGGGCGGTCCGCCGCGACGAGGTCGAAACCATGCTGCCGGTGCTGGAGCAGGCCGATGCATTGATCGAGCAAGGCCACCTGTACAAGACTGGAGGCGCCGCCAGCGTGGCGCGCATCGAGGTTGGCGGCCGTATGCTGGTGCTCAAGCGCTACAACATCAAGAACACCGCGCATTGGTTCAAGCGCTTCTGGCGCCCGAGCCGGGCCTGGCATTCATGGATCGAAGGCCACCGCCTGGAATTCCTCGACATTGCCACACCGCGTCCGCTCGCGGTACTGGAGCAGCGGGTGATGGGGTTGCGAAGCCGCGCCTACCTGGTCACCGAATATGTCGATGGCCCGGACTTGGCCGAATGCTTCGCGCCCTACGTGGATAACGGCGATGCGCCCGAGGAACAGGTGGATGCCCTGGTGCACGTGATGCAGCAGCTGATTCGCGAGCGTATCAGCCACGGCGACTTCAAGGGCCATAACCTGTTCTGGCACAACGGCCAGTGGTCGCTGATCGACCTCGATGCCATGTGCCAGCATGCCACCCAGCTCAGCTTCGCCCCGGCCTACGCCCGTGATCGGGCGCGGCTGCTGCGCAACTGGCCGAGTGGCAGTGCCTTGCATCAGCGGCTCGACCGGTTGCTGCCCAGGTTGGCAGAGTAATCCGCCGGCAGTGCCAGCCAGTCGCTACTGCGGCCTGGCTGGCGCACGCGAATGCGCCACTGGCCGCTCTGTTGGCGCAGTACTGCCCAGGCGTGAACTGCGCCCAGTGCCTTTTCGGCCAGCAGCAAATGGTAATGCCCGGCAAGCAGGTGCCGACGAACCGGCAACTGATGGTTACCCAGCTGCAGATAGAGTTGCCCCCCGGCGTCGTGCAGGTCGGCTTCCCCAGCCACCGGTTTGCCCTCGAATGGTGGTTGCAGGCGAACCTCTTCCAACAGCCGGGCTATGTCAGGCAACCCGTCATGCCAAAGCACGATGGAATCGACCACCCAATTGCCATTGCGCAGTCGTTTGATCGGCAGTTGCGCGTAGGCATCCGGCTGCCTGGGGTCGAGCACCCGCCAGCGATAGCCGTCGAAGTGGACGTTGTACAGCCGCCCTTGGCTGTCCTTGACGAAGTAACGGTCCGGACCTGGCACGCTGTTGATCTGTTCGTACACTTCCTCGCCATGAACCCCGTCGATCCGGTAGCGCAGTTTGCTCACGTCCACGGCCGCTTCGTGGGTTTTCGGCAGTGGGCGTGGAGGTTGCGGTGGCAAGCCGCGCATCGCCCTGCGCATGAGGGGCGAGCCAGCGAAACTGGACAACCCGTCGGCGCTGTGGCTCAAAGCTGCCATGGTGTGGTGGAAGGTTGCTGCATAATCCTCCTTTTCCAGTGCTTCTAAACCGTCCCACAGCGCAATCGACATACGGCCGAAGGCCAGGGCTGACATTGTCGGGGCCGGCAGCACGAGGCTGATGAGGTCGAGAACCAGGCGCAGCGTCGACAGCCCGTATTCACCGAGGAGCTCGCGGTTACTGCGGCTGTTGGTATCGGCCTCGGCGATCATGGCGTGGACCTGAGCCTTGTAAAGGGCATCGAAGAGGTTGCCGTTGATCATCGGCCTTTGCACATATGGCCCGAGGCGGCCCTTGCGCACCAACTTGTCGAGCCGATTGCCATCCGCCAGAGGGGCACGCTGGATCAGGTACTTGCGCAAGGAAGGTGTGTTGCGAAGAGTTCTGAGCAGCGCCCGGGTATCCGGGAATTCGCGCCATGCGCGCCGGTCGGGAGCATCCGGGGTATACAGAACCAGCGACGGGTGGTTGTCGCTCTCGGCATTGAGCAGTAGCACCCCTTGCAGCGTATGCCCGTCGATTATCAGCTGGCGTACCGCGATACGATGCTCATCGATGGTTGGGCGCCAATTGTTGTCGGGGTGGTCGGTGACGGCTTTGACCCAGCGATAGCCCCGCTCGTGGGTATCGTTCAGAAAGTGCCTGGCATAGCGGGCCTTGGCCGCCTCGGCGCGCATGCGAGCGCGGTTGATGTCGCCGTGGCTTTGCATGCGCCAGCGTGCACCAGGAGACTCCAGCAAATGTGTTCGCAGGTAGCGGAGATAGCCGCTGCCGGCGTCAAGTTCGCGCACCAGGCGCTTTACTCCTTCCGGGGATATTGATTCCAGCGCGGAGCCATCTTCCTGGTGTACCCGTGCCGTCAGCCAGTAATCGACGTCGAACCAGCCGATGTTCAGCAAGGCCAGCTCGTCCAGACGGTAGGTAGTGGTTACCAGTTCAATAGTGCCACCGACATGGCGACGGTTGGCAACGGCCACGTAAGCCGAAGGTGCCAGTGGGTTGAGCAATGGGCCGGTGCGGTGTGCAAGCGTGACGGTTATGCAGATTTTTTCGGCAGGCAATTCGATGGAGAATTCGCGCCGCAGCGCCTTGCCGAGGCGCTCGCGCACCCATGCCAGCAGGTGGTGGCGATTACCGAATGCCTCCAGGGTCAAAAGGCCGGGTGCGGCAGCTTGTGTGATGGCCCCGGCGAGCTCCTGGATCGTTTGCATGATGTGCGTCAGGCTTTGTGTCGAGCTCTGGCGCAGCCAGGCAGGCAGGTGTTTTTCCAGCAGCAGCGCATAACGGGTGGACAACGCATATTGGCTGCCCATGAGGTCGATCAATGACTGCTGTTTGGCGAGGGCGGTTTGCAGTGCCGGCAGATCCGGGGCCTGGTCAAGGGCCCAGGCGGCGTGCCAGGCGATGGTAAGCCGTTGATGCTGTGCGTCGATCACGTCAGTGGTCTGTTGTTCGACCAGGTCCCCGGTAAACCACTCGTAGCGCAGCCGGTCGGCACACCGGAGCAGTTGCTGGTCCTGCAGGCGTGGTAGCAGTTGCAGCATTGGCCGGCTTTGCATGGGGTCGTCCAGGCGCTCGCACAGCTCCCTATGCAGTTCGGCCAGGTTGGCGAAACCTTCAACGCCATGAGAAATGCTGCACAGCAGTGCCTGGCCTGTGGCTGTTGCGGGCTCGGCAATGACCCCTTCCGGTGCTTCTGCCACCAATACCAGCACGCCGGGTAACGGCAACCGACCATGGGGGCTTGAACGGTTGAATACCGGACGATAAACCTGGGCTCGGTGGGTATCTGGCAGGTGATTGCGTTGCCAGGGTAGCGGCAGTTCCAGGGAGGTGCGCAGCAGGCTGATGTGGCTGTAGTCCAGGGTCTGGTCGGCGAGGCGCAGCTCCAGTTCGGCCAGAAGTTGCTCATGGCGCAGGTGGCGCAGTTGCCGGGCGCGGCTGTGGCCTGCCTCGACAGGGCCGTTCCAGAACGTGGCCAGGTCGCCAAAAAAACGCTGACGCATGGCGGCCGGTTCCGTTTCGTCCGCCAGTTCGGGTTTGCCTTGTTCAAGGGCGATGAGTTGTTGATCGAGCGCTTCGAGGCGCTGCAAAGGTGTCATGGTATGGCTCCTTGGAGGATGGCAGCCAACCATGTCGCGGCAAAAGAGAGTGCGGGTACTACCCGGTTACTGCCGCGGACGAGGGTAGAAACCTTGCAAGCCGAGGGCAGCCGATACCCCCAGGCCTAGCCAGGCCAGGCTGTCCCACACCCCGTCCCCCAGCAAGGCGGCAGACAGCCCCAAGGCAGTGAGCAGAGCGATGACACTTGGCCAGGCGAAGACGCGCCAGGTCGGCTGGGACTTGTGGCTCATGCCAGCGCCTCCCGCTTCGTGCGTTGTTTGCCCCACCACAGGTACAAGCCGCTGCCGAGGACGATGATGGTCAGCACATCGAGTAGCGCCCACAGGATTTGCATTGGCCGGCCGCCGTAGTCGCCGAAGTGCAGTGGTTGCGACAGGCCCATGGCATCCATGTACCAGGGGCGTTCGCCGACGGCGGTCACCGTTAGTGTTCGCGCATCGATCAGCACAGGCGTGAGCAGGTGCGAGGTCAGGTGCGTGGCGCCCTTCATGAACACCGCATAGTGGTGCTCACTGGAAAAGCGTGTGCCGGGGAAGGCGATGAAGTCCGGGCGCATGCCGGGGGCGGCCTGTTCGGCGATGGTCAGCAGCTGGGTGGCCGGGGCGCGTTCGGTGAGCGGCGGGGCATCACGGTATGGGGCAACCATGGCCGCCAGGCTGTCGTTGCGCCAGGCGGCGATGACCAGGTCCGACAGCGCGCTGATGACGCCGGTCACGCCTACCGTCAGTGCCCAGGCCAGGGTGACCACACCGATCAGGTTGTGCAGGTCGAGCCAGCGCAGGCGACGGGATTTGCCGTGGCGCACCGTGCCGAAGTCCAGGCGGCGCATGAACGGTGCATAGAGCACGGTGCCGGAGATGATCGCCACGACGAACAGCACGCCCATGAAGGCCAGCAGCAGCTTGCCGGGCAAGCCGGCGAACATGTCCACGTGCAGGCGCAGCATGGTCATCATGAAGCCGCCGTTGGCGGCCGGCATGGCCACGGCTTCACCGGTGCGGGCGTCGAGCATGAAGGTGTGCGACGAATTGGGCTCGGTGCCGGCGGTGGCAGCGGTGATGGCCACTAGGCCGTTGGCTTCGTCCTCGTCGTAGCCGAAGTACTGCATGACCTCGCCGGGGCGGTGCTGCTCGGCCTTGATCACCAACTGCTGCAGGTCCAGGTGTGGTGTATCGGCCGGCATTTCCCGCAGTTCGGGGGCGTTGCCGAGCAGGTGTTCGAGTTCGTGGTGGAAGATCAGCGGCAGGCCGGTGACTGCCAGCAACAGCAGGAACAGGGTGCAGACCAGGCTGCTCCAGGTGTGGATCACCGACCAGCGGCGGATGGTTGGGCTTTTCATCACGGTACCGATTCTTGCCTGTTGGAAGCTGGGGCCGCAAAGCGGCCCCCGTTCACTCAGAACTTGTAATTGACACTGGCCACCACGTTGCGCTCGTCGCCGTAGTAGCAGTAGTACCCGTCACAGGTAGACAAGTAGTCCTTGTTGAACAGGTTTTTTGCATCCACGGCTACGGTCACCCCCTTGAGGGTGCTGTTCAGGCGGCCCAGGTCGTAGTGCACCGAAGCGTCGTAGACGGTGTAGGACCCCACATGGCCCCAAGCGGTGTTAGTGGTATTACCGTAGGTGTCGCCAACGTAGCGCACGCCAACGCCGACCCCAAACCCATCCAGTGGTCCGCTGTGCCAGGTGTAGTCAGCCCAGGCAGTGGCCTGGTTGCGCGGCACCTGCGCCATGCGCTTGCCTTTTTCGTCACGGGTGCCTTTGATGATTTCGCTGTCGTTGTAGGTGTACGAGCCCACCAGTTTGAGGTTCTCGGTCACATCCGAGGTAGCTTCCAGTTCCAGGCCTTTGACACGCACTTCACCAACCTGGCGGGTTACACCACCCTCGGTCACCGACATGTTCTCCTGTGTCAGGTCGAACACAGCAGCGGTGAACAGGCTATTGCTGCCTGGAGGCTGGTACTTGATGCCCAGTTCGTATTGCTTGCCTTCGGTCGGTTTGAAGGCATCGGTGCTGTTGACGGTGGAGCCGGTGGCGGCCTGGAACGACTCGGCATAGGAGATGTAAGGCGTCAGGCCGTTATCGAATACATAGCTGAGTGCTGCGTTACCACTGAATTTCTTGTCGCGTTGGGTGTTGGTGGCGTCGCCTTGGTTGTGGAAGGTGGTGCCGGTGTGCACCCAGTCCTCACGGCCACCAAGGGTCAGGCGCCAGTTTTCCAGAGCCATCTGATCCTGGATATACAGGCCGGTCTGCTGGGTTTTCTGGTCGTAGTCGTACATGTCGAAGTACTGAACGTTGGAGAAATCCTGACCGTAGATGGGGTTGTGGATATTGCTCGGTGGCACACCCGCCGAGCCCCAGCGCCAGCGGGCATTGCTGTCCGAGCGCTGGTGGTCGAGCCCCAGCAGCAGGGTATGGACAACCTGCCCGGTCTGGAAGTCGGCCTGGAAGTTGTTGTCCAGGGCGAACTGGGAGATGTCCTCCTCGACGATACCGGCGGTGCGTTGCACGGTGCCATCGGCGCTGACAGCTTCGTCCGGGCCGGCTGGCCAGATCGAACCACCGGCGGTGATGCCCTTGAAGTCCAGTTCGTTACGCGCGTAGCGCAGGTTCTGACGGAACTGCCAGGTATCGTTCAGGCGGGTCTCGAACGCATAGCCCAGGTGGTAGTAGGTGCGATCGTAGGATTCCCAATCCGGGTCGCCCAGGTTCTTGTGGTGCGAAATCTTGCCTGCGGGGCTATCCAGTTTCGTGCCCTGCAGTGGCAGGAACTGGCCGGTGATGCCGGTGTCATCGCGGGTGTACTGGCTGATGAAAGTCAGCTTGGTGTCGTCGTTGATATTCCAGGTCAGACTGGGCGCTATGTTGTAGCGCTGGTCCGGGATGTGGTCGACCGGCGAGCCGCTGTCACGCACGATACCGCTCACTCGGTACAGGAACTGGCCTGCATCGTCGAGCTTGCCGGTAGTGTCGAAGTTGATCTGCTTGTGGTTGTTGCTGCCAACCTGGGCTTCGACTTCGTGGCTGCTTTCCAATTGCGGCCGACGGCTGGTCATGTCCAGCAAGCCGCCTGGTGGAGTCTGGCCGTAGACCGAAGAAGCCGGGCCGCGCAGCACGGCGATGCGCTCCAGGTTCCAAGGCTCGATCTTGGGGGTGGCGTAGTTGCCCTTGGGCAGTGGCAGGCCATCGAGGAATTGGGTAGGCACAAAACCGCGTACCAGCAACCAGTCGCTGCGCGAGTCGGAGCCATAACCGCTGCTCTGCACACCAGCAGTGTAGCGAAGGGCATCGTTCAGGTTGAGCACCGAGCGGTCTTCCATCTGCTGGCGGGTAATCACGCTTACCGAGCGGGGGAGTTCGGCGATGGCGGTGTCGGTCTTGGTACCTGCTGCTGTCCGGGTAGCGGTGTAACC
The DNA here is from genome assembly GCF_014269185.2 of Pseudomonas oryzicola. Classification (NCBI taxonomy): domain Bacteria; kingdom Pseudomonadati; phylum Pseudomonadota; class Gammaproteobacteria; order Pseudomonadales; family Pseudomonadaceae; genus Pseudomonas; species Pseudomonas oryzicola. The sequence continues at coordinate 95,734 of NZ_JABWRZ020000004.1, read as the reverse complement.
CTCTACCGGCCCCCAGGCGCTTTCATAGTTGGAAGTCGCATTGATCGCAGTCTCAGGCAACGCCAGTGTCCCTTCCGGCGTAGCCACCAGGCTGTAGCTGCCCACGCTGCTTTGCTGCAGCTGCAGGCCGGTGCCGCGCAGAGCGGCCTGCAGGGCACCAAGGCCATCGTACTGCCCGCTCACCGGTGCCGAGGTGCGACCGCTGACCAGTGCCGGGTCGATGGCCAGGGTAATGCCGGCCTGGCTGGCGATCTGGTTGAGGGTGGTGGCCAGCGGGGCGCTGGGCAGGTCGTAAGCGCGCTGAGCGGATTGCTCGGCGGCGGACAGGGCAGGGCTGGTCAATGGCGTGGCCACGGCGATGGCCAGGGCCATCAGACTGGGGCGCAGGATACGATCAACAGCACGGGACATGCAGCGGCTCCTCGACGGATAAGTGCTTTGTGCTTCCATGCCGAGCGAGATTTGAAAAGTGACAGGGCGAATCTGAAGAAAATCGAGAATTATTTGAAGTTGGCTTTTGTCTGTACCGACCCTTCGCGGGTAAACCCGCGAAAGGGCCGGTACAGATCTACTTGGGACCGACGGTCACCCACCACTGGGTATGCCGCTCGACCTTCACCGGCAATGCTGGCACCAGCGACGACAGCGCCAGGTCGGTGTCGGTCAGTGGGAAGCTGCCGGTCACGCGCAGGTTGGCTACCTTGTCGTCCACCCCGAGGTAACCGCTGCGGTACTGGCCCAGCGTGGCCAGCAAGTCAGCCAGGCGCACGTTGTCCACCACCAGCATGCCGCGGGTCCAGGCGTCGGCACCGGCGGCTACCGCGCCGACCTGGCCAAGGCCGTTGGCGTGCATCAGCACTTGCTGGCCTTCGCGCAGCACCTGTTCATCGCCGCTGTTCAGCGGCATGGCAGCGACCGAGGCCTGCAGCACTTCCAGGCGCGTACCGTTGGCTTCGCGGCGCACCAGGAAGCGCGTGCCCAATGGGCGCAGGCGGCCATCGTCGGTGCTGACCAGCAGTGGGCGCGGGTCCTGATGACCGGTCTGCACCGAGATTTCGCCCTGGTGCAGCACGATGGTCCGTTGTGCGCCTGCGTAGTCGATATCCACGGCGGTATGGCTGTTCAGGCTCAGCAATGTGCCGTCTTCCAGGCGCAAGGTACGCAGTTCGCCGGTGGCGGTGCGCTGGTCGGCCAGCCAGTAGCTGGGCGCCAGCGACGGCGCGCCAGGCCAGGCCAGCAGCGAGCCGAGCAGGAACATGCCGGCCAACCCGCTGCCTACCTTGCCGATTCGGCGGCGCAGGCCTGCACGCGACTGCAACAGGGCCTGGCGTGCCGGGCCGACTGCGGCGCCGACGCGCTGCTCCATGGCACCCAACTGGCGCCAGGCGCGGGCATGCTCCTCGCTGGCAGCATGCCAGCGCATGAATTCATTGCGATCGTCGGGTGTGCTGCTGCCGCCGTCGAGGCTGAGTTTCCAGGCAATTGCGGCTTCCAGCACACGGGACGAAACCGGGCCACTACTCACGTCGGCTCCCCGTACAGGGCCGTGTAGCACTGGCGCAGGCCCTGGGCGATGTACTGGCGTACCCGCGACACCGAAACGCCCAGGCGCCCGGCAATTTCGGCATGGCCCATGCCGTCCAGGCGGTTGTACAGGAACGCCGCACGGGCCTTGCTCGACAGCTTGCCCAGCAGGCGGTCGATGGCCTTGAGGTCTTCGAGGATCAGGTGCTGCATTTCCGGAGAAGGTTGCTCGGCTTCCGGCATCAGGGCCAGCTCGGCCAGGTAGGCCTGTTCCAGCGCGGCGCGGCGGAAGTGGTCGAACAGCAGCCCCTTGGCCACGGCGGTGAGGAAGGCGCGTGGCTCACGAGGGGTGTCCAGTCGCTCGCGGCCGAGCAGGCGCACGAAGGTGTCCTGGCTCAGGTCCTCGGCACGCTGGCGGCAGGCCATGCTGCGTTGCAGCCAGGCGAGTAGCCAGCCGCGATGGTCGCGGTACAGCGCACCGACCAGTTCGGCGTGTGGGCTTTGTGCAGACGACAAGCAGCGTCCCCCTGGAACGTTCGCATTGACTAACGATAATTATTCGCGATTGTTACAGAGGCAAGGGGAGGGTGCAATGGGCGCTTATCGGATGGCCATCATGGAAAGGCTGATGGCCTCATTGCCGGCAAGCCAGCTCCCACATGGATTGCACATGACTTGAATACGATGAGGCCTGAACTGCAAAGCGACTACAGGCCGTGACTCTGGATCTTGCGTCGCCGCCATCCGCGCAGCCGCTGTTCCAGCTGCAACGGGCTGTCCAGCTGCTGGCGCCGGGCCTGGCTGAACAGGATCAGCGCCAGTTCGGCGGTCACCAGGGCATCGGCGCTGGCATGATGGCGCTCCTCCACCTGCAGGCCAAACCGCGCCACCCAGTCATCCAGCCCAGCCTCGCGCAGCACTGTGTCGGGGTTGAGCATCGGTGCCAGTTCGGCGATGTCGAGGAACGGCGACTGCAGGCGGTAGCCCAGGCTGTCCTTCAGCGCGCGGGCCAGCATGCGCTGGTCGAAGGGGGCATGGAACGCCAGCACCGGGCTGTTGCCGATGAAGTCGAGCAGATCGAGCAAGGCTTCGGCCGGGTCGCAACCGGCAGCCAGGGCACTTGGGCCCAAGCCGTGGATCAGCACGCTGGCGTTGGTCTTCTGTGTTGGCCGGTGCAGGGTGCGCTCGAACTGCTGGGCAAAGTCGATGGCGCCATCCTCGATCGCCACGGCGCCAATCGACAGCACCTGATCACGGTTGAGGTTGAGGCCGCTGGTCTCCAGGTCCAGTACCACCCAGCGCTGTTCACGCAGGGTACATACCCCCAACGGTGCGGGTCTGGGCAGCCCGGCCAGGCGCTGGCGGGTGGCCGCATCCAGCTCGGGCGCGCTGGGGCGCAGCCAGGCGAACAGGCTCATAACTGGTACCGCAGGGCCAGGCTGCTTTGCAGGCGCTGGGCCTGGCGCAGGGATTCGCGCAGGATGCGCCGGTCCAGGTGGTTGAGGCTGTCCGGGTCGAGCCGGTTGGAGTAGGGCAGGTTATCGCGGGTCTGGCGCTGGTGCTGCTGCATGCGGGTTTGCTGGATGAAGTGGTAGGCCTCCTCATACGCCGCGCCGTCCTGCGCCTCGATGATGCCCTTGGCCACCAGCTGGCGCAGGCGCTCCAGGGTATTGCAGGCAGCAATGCCGTTGGCCAGGGCCAGTAGCCGGGCACCATCGACGAAGGGCGTCAGGCCCTGGACCTTGAGGTCGAGGGTGGCGGCCTTGTCGTTGCCCTGGCGGGTCAGCACGAACTCGCGCAGGCGGCCAACCGGTGGGCGCTGGCGCAGGGCGTTGTCAGCCATCATGCGCTGGAACAGGCGGTTGTCGGCCACTTGCTCGAGCAGGCCCTGGCGCAGTTGCTCGCAACCCTGCTCGTCGCCCCACACTACACGCAGGTCGAAGTAGATGCTTGAGCCCAGCAGGTTTTCCGGGCTGGCTTCGCGGACGAAACCGGCAAAGCGCCGTGCCCATTCGCTGCGTGACAGGCATAGCTCGGGGTTACCGGCCATGACGTTGCCCTTGCACAGGGTGAAGCCGCATTGGGCCAGGCACTGATTGATGTACTGCGCCAACGGCAGCAGGCGGGTGCGGATGGCGTCGGCTTCGGCGCTGTCGGCAGCTTCGAAGAGGATACCGTTGTCCTGGTCGGTGTGCAGGGTCTGCTCGCGGCGCCCTTCGCTGCCGAAGCACAACCAGCTGAACGGCACGCCGGGGTCGCCGCGCTCGGCCAGCGCCAGCTCGATTACCCGGCACACGGTGTGGTCGTTGAGCAGGGTGATGATCTGGGTAATCTGCGTGGATGACGCGCCGTGGGCCAGCATGCGCTCGACCAGCTGGCTGATTTCGCCGCGCAGCGAGACCAGGTTCTCCAGCCGTGGGGCATGGCGGATGGTACGCGCCAGGTGGACCAGGTCGACCCGTTGCAGGGAAAACAGGTCACGCTCCGAAACCACCCCGCACAGGCGGTGGTTTTCCACCAGGCATACATGGGCAATGTGCCGCTCGGTCATGGCCATGGCTGCGTCGAAGGCGCTGGCCTGGGGGCTGAGGTAGAACGGCCGGGCGGTCATGTGTCGTTCGATCGGCGCGCCCAGCTCGGCATCGGCGGCGGCGACTACCTGGCGCAGGTCGCGCAGGGTGAAGATGCCGGTGGGATAGCGCTGCGCATCGACCACCACGATGCTGCCGACCTGCTGCTCGTGCATCAGCCGCACGGCATCGCGCAGCGGGGTGTCGGCGCTGCACACCACCGGGTGGCGCATGGCCAGCTCCCCCAAGGGGGTGTTCAGTGAATACTGGGTGCCGAGGGTTTCCACTGCGCGCTGGCGTACTTGCTGGTTGACCTGGTCGAGCAGGCTGCTGACGCCGCGCAGGGCAAAATCGCGAAACACTTCGGACATCGAGAACACGCGGATGAACGCGGCCTTGTTCAGTTGCAGGCAGAAGGTGTCCTCACCAGCCAGGTGCTCGGTACGGGTCGCCCGTTCGCCGAGCAGGGCCGCCAGCGGGAAGCATTCGCCGCTGGTGATCTCGAACGTGGTCTCGACGCCGGGCTTTACCAGGTGCTGGCGCTCGCCGACCACGCGGCCCTGCTTGACGATGTAGAAGTGCTCCACCGGTCCGTCGGCCGGTTTGACGATGCTTTCGCCGCTGGCATAGAAGCGCAGCTGGCACTGCTCGACCAGATAGGCCAGGTGGCTGTGCTCCATCTGGTTGAACGGCGGAAAGCGCTGCAGGAACTGCAGGGTGCCCTGGATATTCTGCAGCACTGCTGTCCTGCCCGCCTGGCTGTAGGCGTCCTTTTTGCTCATGAAACTGACCGTATCGCTATGCCGATCTATATATATCTATATATAGGTGCCGGCCATGTTGTTCTCTGCCTCCATGGTCGGCTTGCGGCGGTGTGGTGCCCATTGGACGTAAGTCTATGAGCGGCCCGTCAAAGACCCGACGAAAGGCGAACCGGGTTACGCAAGTTCTGTGGTCCTAATGCTGAAGCGGAGTTTTTTTGACGAGATGACCATGGTTGAGCCACACGACATCCTGAGCGATGCAGAGCGCGAGGCTCTGGCCCTGGCCAATGCGCCGGCGGCCTCCAGGCCACTGGTGCTGGTGGTGGATGACAATGCGGCGAACCGCGATGCGCTGATCTATTACCTGAAAAGCCGAGGTATCGACTGCGTAGGGGCGGACGGCGCCGAAGAAGCCAGGCTGTACCTGCATTACCAGCCGCGGATAGGCTTGATGATCACCGATTTGCGTATGCAGCCCGAGGACGGCCTGACGCTGATCCGGCAGGTTCGCGAATCGGAGCGGGCGGCGTTGTCGATCATTGTGGTTTCGGGTGACACCGATGTCGCAGAGGCGGTGGACGTGATGCACCTGGGGGTGGTGGATTTCCTGTTGAAGCCGGTGGACCTGAACAAGCTGCTGGAGCTGGTGAGGAAAGAGTTGCAGATCCAGTAAGGCAGGTTAGGGGCCGCAAAGCGGCCCCCGTTGGCGGATGCTACCTACAACCCATTACGCGCCTTGAACTCGCGGCGACGGCGGTGCAGTACCGGCTCGGTGTAACCGTTCGGCTGCTTGCCACCTTCCAGCACCAGCTCTACTGCTGCCTGGAATGCGATGTTGTCATCGAAGTTCGGAGCCATCGGGCGGTACAAGGCGTCGCCTGCGTTCTGTTGGTCGACCACCACGGCCATGCGCTTGAGGCTTTCCAGCACCTGCGCCTGGCTGACCACGCCGTGGCGCAGCCAGTTGGCCAGCAGCTGGGCCGAGATGCGCAGGGTGGCGCGGTCTTCCATCAGGCCAACGTTGTTGATGTCCGGCACCTTCGAGCAACCCACGCCCTGGTCGATCCAGCGCACCACGTAGCCGAGGATGCCCTGGGCATTGTTGTCCAGCTCATTGCGGATCTCTTCGGCCGTCCAGTTGGTGTCGGCCGCCAGTGGGATGGTCAGGATGTCGTCCACCGAGGCCGGGGTACGCGAGGCCAGTTCGCGCTGGCGCGCCTGTACGTCAACCTTGTGGTAATGCAGGGCATGCAAGGTGGCGGCGGTCGGCGACGGCACCCAGGCGGTGTTGGCACCGGCCAACGGGTGGGCGATCTTCTGCTCGAGCATGGCCGCCATCAGGTCAGGCATGGCCCACATGCCTTTGCCGATCTGGGCACGGCCTTGCAGGCCGGTGGCCAGGCCAACGTCGACGTTGTTGTTCTCGTAGGCGCCGATCCACTTCTCGTTCTTCATGGCGCCCTTGCGCACCACGGCGCCGGCTTCCATCGAGGTGTGGATTTCGTCGCCGGTGCGGTCGAGGAAGCCGGTGTTGATGAACACCACGCGCTCGGCTGCGGCCTTGATGCAGGACTTGAGGTTGACCGTGGTACGGCGTTCCTCGTCCATGATGCCGACCTTGACGGTGTTGCGCTTCATGCCCAGCAAGTCTTCGACGCGGCTGAAGATTTCGGCGGCGAAGGCAACTTCTTCCGGCCCGTGCATCTTCGGCTTGACGATGTACACGCTGCCGGTGCGGGTGTTCTTGCGGCTGGTGTTGCCGTTGAGGTTGTGCAGGGCGATCAGGTTGGTGAACAGGCCGTCCTGGATGCCCTCGGGAATTTCGTTGCCCTGGGCGTCGAGGATCGCCGGGTTGGTCATCAGGTGGCCAACGTTGCGCACGAACAGCAGTGAACGACCGTGCAGGGTCACGCTGCCACCGTTGGGCGCGGCGTACTCGCGGTCCGGGTTCATGGTGCGGGTGAAGGTCTTGCCACCTTTGCTCACGCTTTCCGCCAGGTCGCCTTTCATCAGGCCCAGCCAGTTGCGGTAGACCACCACCTTGTCATCCGCGTCGACGGCGGCGACCGAGTCTTCGCAGTCCATGATGGTAGTCAGCGCCGACTCCATCAGGATGTCCTTCACGCCAGCGGCGTCGGTGCTGCCGACCGGGGTACTGGCATCAATCTGGATTTCGAAGTGCAGGCCGTTGTGCTTCAGCAGCACGGCAGTCGGTGCGCCTGCATCGCCGTGGAAGCCGATCAGTTGGGCGTCGTCACGCAGACCGCTGTTGCTGCCGCCCTTGAGGGCAACGATCAGTTTGCCGCCTTCGATGCGGTAGCCGGTGGAATCGACATGCGAGCCAGCCGCCAGTGGCGCGGCTTCATCGAGGAAGGCGCGGGCGAAGGCAATCACCTTGTCGCCGCGCACCTTGTTGTAGCCCTGGCCTTTTTCGGCGCCGCCTTCATCGCTGATGGCATCGGTGCCGTACAGCGCGTCATACAGCGAGCCCCAGCGGGCATTGGCAGCGTTCAGAGCGAAACGGGCGTTCATCACCGGTACGACCAGCTGTGGGCCGGCCATATGGGCGATTTCTTCGTCCACGTTCTGGGTGGAGGCCTGGAAATCGTCAGCTTGTGGCAGCAGGTAGCCGATTTCCTGGAGGAATGCTTTGTAGGCTGCGGCGTCGTGGGCCTGGCCTTTGCGTGCCTGGTGCCAGGCGTCGATCTTGGCTTGCAGCTCGTCGCGCTTGGCGAGCAGGGCTTTGTTCTTTGGAGCGAGGTCATTGATGATCTTCTCTGCACCCGCCCAGAACTGCTCGGCGACGATGCCGGTCCCGGGGATGGCTTCGTTGTTCACGAAGTCGTACAGGACCTTGGCGACCTGAAGGCCACCGACTTGAACGTATCCAGTCATTGCTTGCCTCACTCTGCTCAGCTATTTCGCTCTTCTGTATTAAGCCTGTAGCGCTTCTCTAAACACGGCACCAGTGCATGCGCCCGGGGAAAGCCCGAGCGCGGCTGGGTGCGGCCTGCCAGACTGGCTGGCAGACAGTGTGCGTATTTTCACAGGCGCCTTGGCAGACATCCAAACAGCGTTTTGTAGTCCGCGCCACGGGATACTACATGAAGCAGTAGGCGGGGCAAAATCAGACTAAAAGCGCCGTTATGCGACCCGTTGGTCGCGTATGGTCACGCTGGGAGTGAGTATGTTCGCAAAAAACAGGTAGATTGTTCCAGATAAATCTTGAAACAGTACACGATTGGTTATGCAGATTGCCCTGCGGCAGGTTGCCGCGCCTTGCCTATACTGAGTCGATCCCCTGATTTCCTGCCGCCCGGCGCGGTCTGACACGAGGAACGGCTTGTGGATCATCTTGTACTGACTGTGATTGCCCCGGACAAGGCCGGGCAGGTCGAACGCATTGCCCAGTGCATTGCCGACCACAGCGGCAACTGGCTGGAAAGCCGCATGTCGCGAATGGCCGGGCAGTTTGCCGGGATCCTGCGGGTGGCGGTGCCGGCAGAAAACTACGACGAGCTGGTGGCGTCGTTGCAGGGGCTGGTGCGGTATGACATTCGCGTGCTGATCGCCGAGAGCGGGATCGAGCCGTCATGCACCTGGAAACCGATTGCCATGGAGCTGGTGGGTAACGACCGGCCTGGGATCGTGCGTGACATTACCCGCTTGCTGGCGGACCTGGGGGTGAACCTCGAACGGTTCACCACTGAGGTGCGCCCGGCGCCGATGAGCAGCGAGCCGCTGTTTCATGCCGATGCCTTGTTGGCTTTGCCGTTGACGCTGTCGCTGGATGAGCTGCAACAGAAGCTGGAGAGCCTGGCGGATGACTTGATGGTGGAGTTGAAGCTGCGGCCGCAGGAGTAATTCGAGATTGTCGGGGCTGCAAAGCGGCCCTCGCGGTTATCCCGATATCACGGGGAAGGCCCTGTGGATAAGCTGGGGGTCTACCTCTCCAGCCCATTAGATTCGGGCCCTGCAGAGCTTTGTTCAAAAAACACCCAAAAATCAGCAGCTTGTGCACAAAGCACGGGGACGAGGGTGTGGATAACCTTGGGAGATGTCGCTGCAGGCCCCGCGCCGCGAGGCCTGCAGAATAATGGTTATTTTTTGATCAGCTACGCTTGCGCAAACTCAACCACGCATCGACGCTATACACCGCCAGCCCCGCCCAGATGAACATGAACGCCACCAGTGTGCTCGACGACAGATGCTCATCGAACAGCAACACCGCTTGCAACAGCACCAGGGTCGGCGCCAGGTATTGCAGGAAGCCCAGCGTGGTATACGGCAGGTGCCGCGCGGCAGCGTTGAAGCACACCAGGGGTATCAGCGTTACCGGCCCTGCGGCCATCAGCCACAACGCTTCGCTGCTGGTGTAGAACGCACCCTGGGCGCTCATTGCTGCCGGGTGCAGCAGCAGCCAGCCAAAGGCCAGGGGTACCAGCATCCAGGTTTCCACCACCAGGCCCGGCAGCGCCGCTACCGGCGCCTGTTTGCGGATCAACCCGTAAAAGCCGAAGCTCAGTGCCAACGCCAGCGACACCCACGGCAGGCTGCCCACTTGCCACACTTGCTGGGCCACGCCCACGGCGGCCATGGCCACTGCCAGCCATTGCAGGCGGCGCAGGCGCTCGCCAAGAATCAGCATGCCCAGCAGCACATTGATCAGCGGGTTGATGTAGTAGCCCAGGCTGGCCTCGAGCATGCGGCCGTTGTTCACCGACCAGACGTAGGTCAGCCAGTTGCCGGCGATCAGCGCCCCGCTCAGGGCCAGGATGCCCAGCCGGCGCGGGTTGTCGCGCAGCTCACGCCACCAGCCAGGGTGTTTCCACACCAATAGCAGCAGCGAGCCGAACAGTGCCGACCACAGCACCCGGTGGACGATGATCTCCACCGCCGGGACGCTCTGGATCGCTTTGAAATACAGGGGAAACAGCCCCCAGATGATGTAGGCGCTCAGGCCCAGTAGGTACCCGCGACGCGGGTTTGCGGCGTGCATGCAGAATCCTTGCTTAGGTAGCTAAATAAAGCGACGCCTATTGTAGACAGAGGCGGGCATGCTTCTAGAACAATTTCAATGCCGGTTCATCCAGGGCCGCCAACTGTTCACGTAATGCCAGAATCTGGTCGCCCCAATAGCGCGGCTGGCCGAACCAGGGGAAGCTGGGCGGGAACGCCGGGTCGTCCCAGCGCCGCGCCAGCCAGGCGCTGTAGTGCAGTTGGCGCAGGGCGCGCAGCGGTTCGATCAAGGCCAGTTCGCGCGGGTCGAAATCGTGGAACTCGTTGTAGCCATCGATCAGCTCGGCGAGTTGCCCCAGGCGCTCCTCACGGCTGCCGGCCAGCATCATCCACAGGTCTTGTACGGCCGGCCCCATGCGGCAGTCGTCAAGGTCGACCACGTGGTACACCTCGTCGCGATGCATCAGGTTGCCGGGGTGCAGGTCGCCGTGCAGGCGGATGAGCTGGTGCGGCGTGCGGGTGTAGATGTCTTCCACGCGTTTGAGCAGGTCGCGGGCCACCGATTCGAAGGCCGGCACCAGGTCAGGGGGCACAAAGCCGTCTTCCAGCAGGGTGTTCAGCGAAGCGTGGCCGAAGTTTTCCACAGCCAGTGCCTCGCGGTGCTCGAACGGTTTGCTGGCCCCTACGGCATGCAGGCGGCCAAGCAGCTGGCCGAGGCGGTAGAGCTGGTCAAGGTTGCCTGGCTCCGGGGCGTGGCCGCCACGGCGGGGGAACAGCGCGAAGCGGAAACCCTGGTGTTCGAACAAGCTGCGACCGCCGTGCTGCAGTGGCGCAACCACCGGCACTTCGCAGTCGGCCAGTTCGGCGGTGAAGCTGTGTTCTTCGAGGATAGCCGCATCGCTCCAGCGGCCTGGGCGGTAGAACTTGGCCACTAGCGGCTGCGCGCCCTCGATACCCACCTGGTAGACACGGTTCTCGTAGCTGTTCAGCGCCAGCACCCGGGCATCGCTGAGAAAGCCCAGGCTTTCCACGGCGTCCAGGACCAGGTCGGGGGTGAGGGTGTCGAAGGGGTGGGACATGGGGGCTCCGGGTAAAAGCGGCATGGGCCCCATGGTACCGCGTTATACCTGTGCCGGCCTCCCCGCAGGCAAGCCTACGCGGGAACTCCGATCAACACATAAGAGGGATGAAACTGCACCCGTACCGTAATGCCACTCGCCACCCGATGTTCAGCCAACCAATCGGCCTCGGCAAACGCACACAATGTCTGCCCGTTGCCCAGCGCCAGTCTGACTTCACTCGGCCCCTCCACTTCCGTCAGCACGTCTTCCACCGTCGCCCGTAAACAATTGCTGCCGGCTTCGGCCTCTTCCTGTTCGGCTAGCAACCGCACCCACCCCGCCTTGAGCAGCGCCACTACCATCGTCCCCAGTGTCAGTTCCAGCCGCGCAGTGCTGTCATGCGTGATCAGCGCCTCGATCTCCAGCCCGCCGCCCAAGGCCAGACTGACGCGATCATGCCGTCCCTCGCGGCGAAGCCCGCTGACCTGCCCCTGCAACTGGTTGCGCGCGCTGGTGCGCAGCATCAGGCGCCCAAGCAGGTCGAGGTCACTGGATTGTTCGGCCGCTTCGAGGATTTGCGCTTGCAGGGCCTGCAGCCTCTGATACAGGCGCAGTACCCGCTCGCCTTCCAGCGACAAGCGGGCACCGCCGCCGCCACGCCCGCCTGCGCTGCGTTCGACCAGCGGCTGGCTGGCCAGGTTGTTGAGTTCGTCGATGGCGTCCCAGGCGGCCTTGTAGCTGATCCCCGCTGCCTTGGCGGCGCGGGTGATCGAGCCTTGCTCGGCAATGTGATGCAGCAGGGCGATGCGCTGGGGGCGGCGGGCGATATGCTGGGTGAGGAGGGGGGGCAGGGACATAGGTAATGAAGTCATTAACGGATGGAGGGACGGTGCCTCTCCTGTTCGGGCCAGTCAAGTGAGCCGGGACCCTTGAAATCACACATAACCCGGCTTGGGCGTGCGTGCCAGGCAATACACATCGACCCGTCGCGCCCCGGCCTTGCGCAATACTTCGGCAACCGCCTGGGCGGTGGCACCGGTAGTCAGCACGTCATCGACAACGGCGACATGCCGGTCCGCCAACCCACCCGCGACCGCAAATGCCTGGCGCAGATTGCGCCGCCTTGCCCTGGCATCCAGCTGCTGCTGCGCGGGCGTTTCGCGGGGACGCGCCAGCAACCGTTCGTCGCACCGTATGCCCAGTTGTGCCGATAACCAGCGCGCCAGCATTCCCGCCTGGTTGAAGCCGCGCTCGCGCAGGCGACGCCTGGCCAGGGGCACCGGCAACAGCAGGTCGGGCCGGGCCAGCCCTTCGGCGAAGCGATGCAGCAAGCCATGCCCGAGCATTTGCGCCATCAGACGCCCCAGGGGCCACTGGCGCTTGTGCTTGAAGCGGCTGACCAGCGTGTCTACCGGAAAGCCGAAATGCCACAGTGCAACAACCCGCTCGAAGGCCGGCGTGCGGCGGCCGCATTGCGCGCAGGTCAGGCCTGCCATTGGCATGGGCAGGGCGCAGCGCAGGCATTGCTCATCCAGCCAGGGCAGCTCCTGTTCGCAGGCGACGCACAACGGGTAGGGCTGCTCGGCACGTTCGTCGCACAGCAAACACGTTTGATTAATAATTGAACAGTTGTAAACCAGTCTTTTCCAGTGCGGTTGACAGTTCATAGGCCTTCCATGACTATGCGAGCTATCCGTGATGCGCTGGCGGGCTTTCCTGTCCCGGCGCCAGCTACAGCCTAAACAAGGAAACACCGATGAGCGCCAGCACAACTGCAACAACACGTCACGACTGGTCCCTGGCCGAGGTCAAGGCGCTGTTCCAGCAACCGTTCAATGACTTGCTGTTCCAGGCGCAGACCGTGCACCGCGCGCACTTCGACCCGAACCGCGTGCAGGTTTCGACCTTGCTTTCGATCAAGACCGGCGCCTGCCCGGAAGATTGCAAATATTGTCCGCAGTCCGGCCACTACAACACCGGGCTGGAAAAACAGAAGCTGATGGAAGTGCAGAAGGTGCTGGAAGAAGCCGCACGCGCCAAAGCCATCGGCTCCACCCGCTTCTGCATGGGCGCGGCCTGGAAGCACCCGTCGGCCAAAGACATGCCCTACGTGCTGGAAATGGTCAAAGGCGTGAAGGCCATGGGCCTGGAAACCTGCATGACCCTCGGCAAGCTCGACCAGGAGCAGACCAAGGCGCTGGCCCAGGCCGGCCTGGACTACTACAACCACAACCTCGATACCTCGCCGGAGTTCTACGGCAGCATCATTACCACCCGCACCTACAGCGAGCGTCTGCAGACCCTGGCCTACGTGCGTGATGCCGGGATGAAGATCTGCTCCGGCGGCATCCTCGGCATGGGCGAGTCGCTGGACGACCGCGCCGGCCTGCTGATCCAGCTGGCCAACCTGCCCGAGCACCCGGAGTCGGTGCCGATCAACATGCTGGTCAAGGTCGCCGGCACACCGCTGGCCGAGGAAGAGGATGTCGACCCGTTCGACTTCATCCGCATGCTGGCCGTGGCGCGTATCCTCATGCCCAAGTCGCACGTGCGCCTGTCGGCCGGCCGTGAGCAGATGAACGAACAGATGCAGGCCCTGGCCTTCATGGCGGGCGCCAACTCGATCTTCTACGGTGAAAAACTGCTGACCACCGCCAACCCGCAGGCCGACAAGGACATGCAACTGTTCGCACGCCTGGGCATCAAGCCCGAAGCACGCGAGGAACACGCCGACGAAGTGCACCAGGCAGCCATCGAGCAGGCGCTGGTCGAGCAGCGTAGCAGCGAGATGTTCTACAACGCCGCGTCTGCCTGAGATGGCCTTCGACCTGGCCGCGCGCCTGGCCGAACGGCGCGCCGCGGACCTGTATCGGCAGCGGCCACTGCTGCAAAGCCCGCAAGGGCCGGAAGTGGTGGTCGACGGCCAGCCCTTGCTGGCCTTCTGCAGCAATGATTACCTGGGCCTGGCCAACCACCCGCAGGTGATTGCCGCCTGGCAGGCCGGCGCTGAGCGCTGGGGTGTCGGTGGTGGCGCCTCGCACCTGGTGATCGGCCACAGTACGCCGCACCATCAGGTGGAAGAGGCCTTGGCCGAACTCACCGGGCGCCCGCGCGCGCTGCTGTTCTCCACCGGCTACATGGCCAACCTGGGTGCCATCACCGCGCTGGTGGGGCAGGGTGACACCGTGTTGCAGGACCGTTTGAACCACGCTTCGCTGCTGGATGGCGGGTTGCTCAGTGGGGCCCGTTTCAGCCGCTACCTGCACAATGACGCAGCCAGCCTGGCCAGCCGCCTGGACAAGGCGGTCGGCAACACCCTGGTGGTGACCGACGGCGTGTTCAGCATGGATGGCGACCTGGCCGACCTGCCGGCACTGGCCGGAGTCGCCAAGGCCCGAGGCGCCTGGCTGATGGTCGACGATGCCCATGGCCTGGGCACCCTCGGCAACCACGGCGGCGGTGTTGTCGAGCACTTCGGCCTGGGCGTGGATGAGGTTCCGGTGCTGATTGGCACACTGGGCAAGGCGTGCGGTACTGCCGGTGCCTTTGTCGCTGGCAGCGAAGAACTGATCGAGGCGCTGGTGCAATTCGCCCGCCCCTACATCTACACCACCAGCCAGCCACCGGCGCTGGCCTGCGCCACGCTGAAAAGCCTGGAACTGCTACGCCGCGAAACCTGGCGCCGTGAGCACCTGGCGGCGTTGATTCGCCAGTTCCGCGAAGGTGCACAGCAGATCGGGCTGCAATTGATGGACAGCCCGACGCCAATCCAGCCGATCGTCATTGGCGACAGCGCGCAGGCCCTGCGCCTGTCGCGCATGCTGCGCGAGCGCGGCCTGCTGGTGACGGCCATCCGCCCGCCTACTGTACCGGCGGGTAGCGCACGCCTGCGGGTGACCTTGAGCGCCGCCCACAGCAAGGCGCAGGTGCAGCTATTGTTGAATGCATTGGCCGAGTGTTATCCACAGTTGGAGAGCGCCGATGCGTAATCGACTTGTTCTGTTGCCCGGCTGGGGCCTGGGCACTGCGTCCCTGGAGCCGCTGGCCGCCAGCCTGCGCGGCCAGGACGCCCGCCTGCAGGTAGAGCTCGTGCCCCTGCCGGAGCTGCCTCACAGCGATATCCAGGCCTGGGTCGAGCACCTTGATCGCAAGCTGCCGAACGATGTCTGGCTGGGCGGCTGGTCGTTCGGCGGGATGCTGGCCAGCGCCTTGGCACACAAGCGCGGCGACCACTGCTGTGGCTTGCTGACCCTGGCCAGCAACCCCAGTTTCGTGGTGCGCCCGGGCTGGCCCCACGGCATGGCCGAAGACACCTTCGGCACCTTCCTCGACGGCTGCCGCAGCCATACCCAGGTCACCCTCAAGCGTTTCCGTACGCTATGCAGCGACGGCGCCCAGCAACCCCGTACCTTGCTGCGCCAGCTGGGTATCGGCGTGCCGGACACCGACCCGCTGTACCTGGTCACCGGCCTGGAGGTGCTGGCCAAGCTGGATACCCGCGAAGCCCTGCAGGCCTATGCCGGCCCGCAGCTGCACCTGTTCGCCGGCAGCGACGCACTGGTCCCGGCAGAAGCGGCAAAAGCCCTGAGCGAGCTGTTGCCCGATGTGGAAGTGGGCCTGGTCGAAGACAGTTCCCACGCGTTCTTGCTGGAGTATCCGCAAGAGCTGGCGGCGGGTATCAAGAGTTTCCTGCATGAGAGTGGCGATGACTGACCTTTCCCATCCAACCCTGCCTGGCGCACTGCCCGACAAGCGCCAGGTGGCGGCCTCGTTCTCTCGTGCTGCGGCCAGCTATGACAGCGTGGCGGCCCTGCAGCGCGCCGTGGGCCTGAACCTGCTGGCGCAGTTGCCGGAAGGCCTGCAGCCATCGCGCTGGCTGGACCTGGGCAGCGGCACCGGTCATTTCAGCCGGGCGCTGGCGGAGCGTTTCGCCGCAGCCAGTGGCGTGGCGGTGGATATCGCCGAAGGCATGCTGCGCCATGCGCGCAACGAACAAGGCGGGGCGCACTATCACGTAGCTGGCGATGCCGAGCGTTTGCCGTTGCGTGATGCCAGCGTCGACCTGGTGTTTTCCAGCCTGGCGGTGCAATGGTGCGACCAGTTCGCCAGCGTGCTGGCAGAAGTGCGGCGGGTATTGCGGCCAGGCGGTGTGCTGGCCTTCAGCAGCCTGTGTGTGGGTACCCTGGATGAACTGCGCGCCAGTTGGCAGGCGGTGGACGGTCTGGTGCATGTGAACCGCTTCCGTCGGTTTGAAGACTACCAGCGCCTGTGCGCGGCCAGTGGCCTTGAGCAACTCGAACTGCAGCGTTGCCCGCACGTGCTGCACTACCCCGATGTGCGCAGCCTGACCCACGAACTGAAGGCCTTGGGTGCGCACAACCTGAACCCTGGGCGACCTTCCGGGCTGACGGGGCGGGCCCGCATGCAGGGCTTGCTGCAGGCCTACGAGGCGTTTCGCCAGCCTCAAGGGCTGCCAGCCACTTATCAAGTGGTCTATGGTGTGTTGCGCAAGCCACAGGCGTGAGGGGAGCGAGATGAGCCAGGCCTATTTCATTGCCGGTACCGATACCGACGTTGGCAAGACCACCATCGCTGCCGGGCTGTTGCATGCGGCGCGCTTGCAGGGCTTGAGCACGCTGGGGGCCAAGCCGGTGGCGTCGGGCTGCACGATGACGGCGAAAGGGCTGCGCAACAGCGATGCCCAGGCACTGATTGATGAAAGCTCGATCAAGCTGCCCTACGAGCAGGTCAACCCGTTTGCCTTCGAACCGGCTATCGCACCCCATGTAGCGGCGCGTGAGGCGGGGGTAACCCTTGCCGTACCGGAGCTGCTTGCGGCGATGCGCAATGTGCTGCAACAGAATGCCGATTTCACTCTGATCGAAGGGGCGGGTGGTTGGCGCGTGCCGTTGTCGGGGCAGGCCAACCTGTCTGATCTGGCCATTGCCCTCAAGCTGCCGGTGATCCTGGTGGTGGGGGTGCGGCTGGGCTGCATCAGCCACGCCCTGCTAAGCGCCGAGGCGATCGCCCGCGACGGGCTGCAGTTGGTGGGATGGGTGGCGAACATCATCGAACCCCGTACTTCGCGGCTGGAAGAAAACCTGGCCAGCCTGGCTGAGCGTTTGCCGGCGCCTTGCCTGGGACGGGTGCCCAAGCTCAAGCAGGCCAGCGCCGATATGGTGGCTGAGCATCTGCAGCTGGATTTGCTGGATTAGTCGTTGCCAGGCCTGGCCCCTTTTCGCGGGCCGCTGCAGGAATACCCAAGGCCTATCAAATGGCACCAGGCCATTAGGGATTTAAACGGGCCTTTTTGCGCCCGGCCTGCTTTAATTGGGCCTGTTCGTCATCCAGCGTCATGGAGTCCTGACATGGAAATCACCGGTAGCTCCGCCTACTACGCGGGCTTGAGCGCAATCCAGACCGGCCAGAACCGCGTCGATCAGGCCGCCAGCCAGATTGCCAATACCACTGCCGAACGTTCTGCCACCAGCCAGTCCAGCGACTTTCAGGCTGAACGCTTGCGCGCAGTCGACCGCAGCCAGCAGATGGACCTCGCCACCAGCACCGTGCAATTGGCCGTGGGTAAACATGAAGTCGAGCTTGGCGTGAAGATCGCCAAGGCATCCGACGAAATGCTTGGCCGGTTCATCGATACCTACGCCTGATACGGCGGCCTTTCCCGAACCCGACGCTATCCCTGTGGGAGCGGCTTTGCCCGCGAATGCGTCCGCCCGGACATCTCTGTTTTCCGGGCTGGCCCATTCGCGGGTAAACCCGCTCCCACAGGGGTTGTGTCATGGCTTGGCGTTTTTGCCATTTTTCGTGGCGTAAATGGCACCATAGTCCATCCTTGACATAAGACGGAGCTAAACGTAAGTTTCAAACAACTGTTTGATCGTTGCCGCATGGCGCGCGTCACCCCACAGAACTCACCTAGAGGTTCATCGCAATGCCTGACTACAAAGCCCCCTTGCGTGATATCCGCTTCGTTCGCGACGAACTGCTCGGCTATGAGGCGCACTATCAGAGCCTGCCGGGTTGCCAGGACGCCACGCCCGACATGGTCGACGCGATCCTTGAAGAAGGCGCGAAGTTCTGTGAGCAGGTGCTGTCGCCGCTGAACCGTGTGGGTGATCAGGAAGGCTGCACCTGGAGCGAATCGGGCGTGAAAACCCCGACTGGCTTCAAAGAGGCCTACCAGCAGTTCGTCGAAGGCGGCTGGCCGAGCCTGGCGCATGATGTCGAGCACGGTGGCCAGGGCCTGCCGGAGTCGCTGGGCCTGGCCCTGAGCGAAATGGTCGGTGGTGCGAACTGGTCGTGGGGCATGTACCCCGGCCTGTCCCACGGCGCGATGAACACCATTTCCGCGCATGGTACGCCTGAGCAGCAGCACACCTACCTGACCAAGCTGGTCTCCGGCGAGTGGACCGGCACCATGTGCCTGACCGAGCCACACTGCGGTACCGACCTGGGCATGCTGCGCACCAAGGCCGAGCCCCAGGCCGACGGCAGCTACAAGGTGTCGGGTACCAAGATCTTCATTTCGGCCGGTGAGCACGACATGGCCGACAACATTGTCCATATCGTCCTGGCCCGCCTGCCGGATGCACCGGCCGGCACCAAGGGCATCTCGCTGTTCATCGTGCCGAAGTTCCTGCCCAACGCCGAAGGCGGCGTGGGTGAGCGCAACGGCGTGAGCTGCGGCTCGATCGAACACAAGATGGGCATCCACGGCAACGCCACCTGCGTGATGAACTTCGACGGCGCCACTGGCTTCCTGATCGGCCCGGCCAACAAAGGCCTGAACTGCATGTTCACCTTCATGAATACCGCCCGGCTGGGTACTGCGCTGCAAGGCCTGGCCCATGCCGAAGTGGCCTTCCAGGGCGGCCTGAAGTACGCCCGTGAGCGTCTGCAGATGCGTTCGCTGACTGGCCCGAAAGCACCGGACAAGGCGGCTGACCCGATCATCGTCCACCCTGACGTGCGCCGCATGCTGCTGACCATGAAGGCCTTCGCCGAAGGCAACCGCGCTATGGTGTACTTCACTGCCAAGCAAGTGGACATCGTCAAGTACAGCCAGGATGAAGAGGAGCGCAAGAAGGCCGATGCCCTGCTGGCCTTCCTGACCCCGATCGCCAAGGCGTTCATGACCGAAGTCGGCTTCGAGGCCGCCAACCACGGTGTGCAGATCTACGGCGGCCACGGTTTCATCGCCGAGTGGGGCATGGAGCAGAACGTGCGCGACAGCCGTATCTCCATGCTGTACGAAGGCACCACCGGCATCCAGGCCCTGGACCTGCTTGGCCGCAAGGTGCTGATGACCCAGGGCGAAGCGCTGAAGGGCTTCACCAAGATCGTGCACAAGTTCTGCCAGGCGCAGGAAGGCAACGATGCGGTGAAGGAGTTCGTCGAACCGCTGGCGGCGCTGAACAAGGAATGGGGCGAGCTGACCATGAAAGTAGGCATGGCCGCCATGAAGGACCGCGAAGAAGTGGGCGCGGCCTCGGTCGACTACCTGATGTATTCCGGCTATGCCTGTCTGGCCTACTTCTGGGCCGACATCGCCCGCCTGGCCGCCGAGAAGCTGGCTGCCGGCACCAGCGAAGCGGCGTTCTACGCCGCCAAGCTGCAGACTGCGCGCTTCTACTTCCAGCGTATCCTGCCGCGTACCCGTACCCATGTGGCAGCGATGCTGTCGGGTGCCGACAACCTGATGGCGATGGACGAGGAAAGCTTCGGCCTGTCCTACTGATCCAGTAGTTGTAACTGAAACCCGCCTGCCTTCACCGGCAGGCGGGTTTTTTGTGTTTCAGGCCCGGCGCGGCCCCTTTTGCAGGGGCAGTGCCTGATTTGAAATTCAACTGTTCATGTGCACTGCCGATGAAGTATGGGCACAATGCCACCATTGATCTGCCGGGTTGGAGATTACCCTTGCTTCGTCTTAATGCTGTTCGCGCGAGCCACTTCCTGCCTTCGCTGATCCTGTTGCTGGCAGGCCTCGCCGCGGCTTATGTGAGAGACCTCAGTGTCTTTTTCACATCGCTGTTCAATGTCCTGCCCACCTTGGTCCTGCTGCTGGGCGGCGCCTATTGCGCGGTATACCGTCGCCAGCGCGAGCTGTTCCTGATGCTCACGGTGTATATCGCCTACTTTTTGCTCGACACCCAGACCGACTTCTACCGTGACCATGGTCGCGTACGCGAGGATGCGGCGTTGGTCTTCCACTTGGTGTGCCTGCTGTTGCCCGCCCTGTTCGGGCTGTACGGCGCCTGGCAGGAGCGCACCCATTTGCTGCAGGACCTGGTCGCCCGTGGCGCCGTGCTGTTTGCCGTCGGCAGCGTTGCGCTGGCCCTCGAGCAAAGCTATCCCGAAGCGCTGCTGACCTGGCTGGCAGAAATCCGTTGGCCGTCCCTGCATGGCCAGTGGATGAGCCTGATCCAGATGGTCTACCCGCTGTTCCTCGGCGTGTTGATCCTGCTGGTGGTGCAGTACCTGCGCGCTCCTCGGCCGCTGCACGCCGCATTGATCTCGGGCCTGCTGGGTATTTTCTGGATGTTGCCGCAAACCTTCATCCTGCCGTTCACCCTGAACATCATGTGCAGCCAGGTGATGCTGATGATCGCGGCGGCGGTGGCCCACGAGGCCTACCAAATGGCCTTCCGCGACGAGCTGACCGGCCTGCCGGGGCGCCGCGCGCTGAACGAGCGCATGCAACGCCTGGGACGCAACTATGTGATTGCCATGACCGATGTCGACCATTTCAAGAAGTTCAACGACACCCACGGCCACGATGTCGGCGACCAGGTGCTGCGCCTGGTCGCCAGCCGCCTGTCCAAGGTGACCGGCGGTGGCCGGGCCTACCGTTATGGCGGTGAGGAATTCGCCCTGGTGTTCGCTGGCAAGAGCGCCGAAGAATGCGTGCCGCACGTGGAGGCTGTGCGCGAGGTAATCGCCAATTACGTGATGCATCTGCGCGATCAGCACAACCGCCCGCAGGACGACACCGCCGGACGCCAGCGGCGTGCAGGCAGCAGCGGTGGGACAGTTTCGGTCACCATCAGCATCGGCGTAGCCGAGCGCCAGGCCGAGCATCGCAACCCCGAAGCTGTGCTGAAATCCGCCGACCAGGCGCTGTACAGCGCAAAGAGCGCAGGGCGCAATTGTGTCATGGTGCATGGGCAGCAATCGCAGCGTGGGGCGGTGCGCATGGCGTGACTGGAACTGACTGCTCGGTCTAGTGATGACCCTATGTGTCGTAAAAGTTGTTCGGTTACACTGCTCGTTACCCAGTGTCGCGGTTCCCCGAGACCGCCCCGACCGACTAGCGAGAGGTTGTCATGGCTGAATATAAAGCGCCCCTGCGCGACATGCGCTTCGTACTGAATGAAGTCTTCAACGTGGCCGAGCAGTGGGCGCAGCTGCCCGGGTTGGCCGAGGTTGTCGATGCCGACACAGCCATGGCGGTGCTCGAAGAAGCCGGCAAGGTCACTGCCAAGTCCATCGCGCCGCTCAGCCGCGCCGCCGATGAAGAGGGCTGCCACTGGGACAATGGTGCCGTACGCACGCCGGCCGGTTTCATCGAGGCCTACAACACATACGCCGAAGGTGGCTGGGTGGGCGTGGGCGGCGACCCGTTGTTCGGCGGCATGGGCATGCCCAAGGCCATTTCGGCCCAGGTCGAAGAAATGGTCAACGCCTCCAGCCTGGCGTTCGGCCTTTATCCGATGCTGACTGCCGGTGCCTGCCTGTCGATCAATGCCCACGCCAGTGAAGCACTGAAGGAAAAGTACCTGCCGAACATGTACGCCGGTGTGTGGGCGGGCTCCATGTGCCTGACCGAGCCGCACGCGGGTACCGACCTGGGCATCATCCGCACCAAGGCCGAGCCACAGGCCGACGGCAGTTACAAGGTCAGCGGCACCAAGATATTCATTACCGGTGGCGAGCACGACCTGACCGAGAACATCATCCATCTGGTGCTGGCCAAGCTGCCAGATGCACCAGCGGGGCCGAAAGGCATTTCGCTGTTCCTGGTGCCGAAGTTCCTGGTCGATGAAGACGGCAGCCTCGGCGCGCGCAACCCGGCCACTTGTGGCTCTATCGAGCACAAGATGGGTATCCAGGCTTCCGCCACTTGCGTGATGAACTTCGACGAAGCCGTCGGCTATCTGGTCGGCGAGCCGAACAAGGGCCTGGCGGCAATGTTCACCATGATGAACTACGAGCGCCTGGGCGTTGGTATCCAGGGCCTGGCCTCGGCCGAACGCTCCTACCAGAACGCCGTGGAATACGCCCGCGATCGCCTGCAGAGCCGCGCCCCGACCGGGCCGCAAGCCAAGGACAAGGCCGCCGACCCGATCATCGTCCACCCGGATGTGCGCCGGATGTTGCTGACCATGAAGGCACTGATCGAAGGTGGCCGAGCCTTCTCTACCTACGTGGCCATGCAGCTGGACAGTGCCAAGTACAGCGAGGACGCCAGCGTGCGCAAGCGCAGCGAAGAGCTGGTGGCATTGCTGACGCCAGTGGCCAAGGCCTTCCTTACCGACCTAGGCCTGGAGTGCGCGGTACACGGCCAGCAGGTGTTCGGCGGGCATGGTTATATTCGCGAGTGGGGTCAGGAGCAGTTGGTGCGCGATGTGCGTATCACGCAGATCTACGAAGGCACCAACGGCATCCAGGCCCTGGACCTGATGGGGCGCAAGGTGGTGGCCAGTGGTGGGGCGTACTACCGCCTGTTCTCCGACGAGATTCGCCAGTTCATCGCCAGTGCAGGTAGCCAGCTGGAGGAATTTGCCAAGCCGCTGGCGGCCAGCCTCGACCAGCTCGACGGGCTGACCGAATGGGTGCTGGAGCAGGCCAAGGGCAACCCGAATGAGATCGGCGCGGCTTCGGTCGAGTACTTGCACGCCTTTGGCTATGTGGCCTACGCCTACATGTGGGCGTTGATGGCGCGGGCGGCGCAGGCGGGTGAAGGGGATCAGGCGTTCTACACGGGCAAGCTGGGTACGGCGCGGTTCTACTTTGCGCGGTTGCTGCCACGGGTGGCTTCGTTGGTGGCTGCGGTGAAGGCGGGCAGTGAATCGCTGTACCTGCTGGATGCTGAACAGTTCTGACAGATCATGCGGGCCGCGCAGCGGCCCCAATTCTCGGCCTGCTTGCGATCGAATCTGGTCTTGTAAGCTTTTTCCTACATGACGTGGTGACTTTTCACCACTGGTCTCACATTGGATCCACGGTTAATCTTTCCCACATGGACGTTGCGCAGGAAGCGCAAAGTACAGATCACGGAAGACAACGAAGGAACACCTGCCAGGATGGCGGGGCGATACGGATGTCACAGGGAAACAGTCTGGAAAACCCCGCTTAGGCGGGGTTTTCTTTGTGCGCGCGTTTTTTCAGGCAAGCACATCCAGTGGTGATGCCCCCAACACGCGGGCGTCGGTCTCTTCCTCCAGCAGCGTGCGCAGCAGCTCCACTGAGGCCTGCTGGCGCTGGGCATCGCGAAACACCAAGCCAACCTTCAGCGGCACGCGCGGCTCGCTCAAAGGCTTCCACAACAACGCCTGGTCATCCTCGGCGGCCTCCTTGGCCCGGCCAGGCAGGATGGTCGCCAGCGCGGTATGGGCCAGGCTGTCGAGTATCCCTGCCATGTTGTTCATTTCGGCCTGTACCTGCGGCCGACGCCCCTGGCTGGCCAGCTGCGCCTGCCAGATCTGGCGGATCTGGAATTCTTCACCCAGCATCAGCATGGGCAGCTCGGCGGCCTGGCGGATGGACACTTTCTTGAAGTCCTTCAGCGGGTGCGTCGCGGGGATGACCAACTGCAGCTCATCTTCGTACAACAACAGGCCATGCAGCCCCGGCTGGCGTGGCGGCAGGTAACTGATGCCGATGTCCAGGCTGCCGTTGAGCAGGCGCCGTTCGATTTCCAGCCCCGACAGTTCGTAGATCTGCACCACAAGGTGTGGCTGTGCCCTGCGCAGGCGTTCGAGCAGTTGCGGCACGAGGCTGGGGCGCACGGTCTGCAGCACGCCGATGGCCAGGGTGCGCAGCGACTGGCCCTTGAAGTTGCGCATGGCCTCGTGGGCGCGCTGCAGGCCGTCGAGCAGCGGCAGGGCATGGTTGTACAGGGTATGTGCCGCCAGGGTCGGCAGCAGGCGCTTGTTGCTGCGCTCGAACAGGCTCAGGTCGAGGCTGTGCTCCAACTGGCGGATCTGTTGGGAAAGCGCCGGCTGGGACAGTGACAGGCGCTCGGCGGCGCGGCCCACATGGCCCTCTTCATACACCGCGACGAAATAACGCAGTTGGCGAAAATCCATAAGTGATACTTATCGAAAATGCTGGAAAAACGAAATGGTCGAAAACCCCCGCGAGGCCTAGTCTATCGCTGTATTCCAAAGGGTTACAGCAATCAATTATTCGATTGTTACCTTGGATGAAAAACACTTTTGATAGGAAAGGCAAAATATCGAGTGGCGGCATGCATACCGCACCGACAAAGCCTTCTACCGTGATTGGTTGGAGCCCTGATGAACCTGTTCAAGCTGCGCCGCCCGGCCCTCTCCGCCGTCGCCGAGCCCAAGCGTGCGCCGGTGATCGTGCCGGAAGCGCCGCAGCTGTCGCATGAGCGACTGATGCCTGGCAGCGAACGCGCCGCGCAGGTATTCGTACGTGGCCAGGGTTCCTGGCTATGGGACAACGAAGGGCATGCCTACCTGGACTTCACCCAGGGTGGTGCGGTCAACAGCCTGGGGCACAGCCCCAGCGTGCTGGTCAAGGCACTGGGCAACCAGGCCCAGGCGCTGATCAACCCGGGTTCGGGTTTCCACAGTCGTGGTCTGCTGGAGTTGGCCGAGCGCCTGTGCCAAAGCACCGGCAGCGACCAGGCCTACCTGCTCAATAGCGGTGCCGAAGCGTGCGAGGGCGCGATCAAGCTGGCGCGCAAGTGGGGTCAGCTGCACCGCAACGGCGCCTATCACATCATCACTGCCAGCCAGGCTTGCCACGGCCGTAGCCTGGGGGCGCTGTCGGCATCCGACCCGCTGCCGTGCAATCGTTGCGAACCCGGACTGCCCGGCTTCAGCAAAGTGCCGTTCAACGACCTGGCGGCGCTGCACGCCGAGGTCAACTCGCGCACCGTGGCGATCATGCTGGAGCCGATCCAGGGCGAGGCGGGTGTCATCCCGGCTACGCAGGAATACCTCAAGGGGGTGGAAACCCTCTGCCGCGAGCTGGGCATCCTGCTGATCCTCGATGAAGTGCAGACTGGCATCGGCCGCTGTGGTGCGCTGCTGGCCGAAGAAACCTACGGCGTGCGTGCCGACATCGTCACCCTGGGTAAGGGCCTTGGGGGTGGTGTGCCACTGGCAGCGTTGCTGGCCCGGGGCACGGCGTGCTGCGCCGAACCTGGCGAACTGCAAGGCAGCCACCATGGCAATGCGCTGATGTGTGCCGCAGGCCTGGCCGTGCTGGATGCCGTGCAGGAGCCTGGCTTCTTTGCCCAGGTGCAGGACAACGGGCGCCACCTGCGCGAAGGCCTGAGCCGCCTGGCCGGGCGTTACGGCCAAGGGGAAGTGCGCGGGCAGGGCCTGCTGTGGGCACTGCAACTGAAAGAGAGCCTGGCCCAGGAGCTGGTGAGTGCCGCCCTGCACGAAGGCCTGCTGCTCAATGCACCGCAGGCGGATGTGGTGCGCTTCTCGCCGGCCTTGACCGTGAGCAAGGGCAACATCGACGAAATGCTGCTACGCCTGGCCCGCGCCTTTGCCCGCCTGCACGCCCGCCAGCAGGCGCGCCGGGAAATGCCGGCATAGCGGGTTGGCGAAACCGAGAATTCTACGAACCGTCTGGCGTTCCTGCGCATCGCCCCTGGCCTGTTTCATTCGGCCCGGGGCGTTTTTTTTGCGGGTGGAACCTCTGTGGCGTGTGGCTAGTCTGTGAGGTAACCCCTTCAGGAGAGACTCGCATGGACTTCATTCGCATCATCATCGCCATCATCCTGCCGCCGCTGGGGGTGTTCCTGCAGGTGGGGTTCGGCGGGGCGTTCTGGCTGAATATTCTGCTGACCCTGCTGGGTTACATTCCGGGGATCGTGCACGCGGTGTACATCATCGCCAAGCGCTGAGACCTTTTGGGGCTGCAAGGCAGCCCCAGAATTTCAGCCTTCCAGCACCCGGCAATAGAACTTCCACTCTTCTTCCAGCGCATGCGCCAGGTTCTCGGCCTTGCGGAACCCGTGCCGCTCGCCTGCATAGAAGTGCCCTTCGGCCTCTATCCCATTGGCCTGTAACGCTACCAGCATCGATCTTGTCTGCTCCGGCACCACCACTGCATCCAGTTCCCCCTGGAAGAAAATCACCGGTACCTTGATCTGCCCCGCATGCAGCAGCGGCGTGCGCTGACGGTAGCGCTCGGCGTCCTGCTGCGGGTCACCTATCAGCCAGTCCAGGTAGTCACCCTCGAACTTGTGCGTCGCCCGGCCCAGCGCCAGCGGGTCGCTGACCCCGTACAGGCTGGCACCGGCGCGGAATACATCCTGAAATGCCAGGGCGCATAGCGTGGTATAGCCGCCGGCGCTACCGCCGCGAATGAACGCTTTGCTGCGGTCGATCAGGCCACGTGCCGCAAGATGTTCGACGGCCGCACAGGCGTCGGCCACATCGCTTTCTCCCCAGCGCAGGTGCAAGGCCTGGCGGTAATCCCGACCGTAGCCGGTGCTGCCCCGGTAATTGAGGTCGGCTACGGCGAAGCCGCGCTGGGTCCAGTACTGCACGCGCGGGTCGAGCACCGGATAACAGGCCGAAGTCGGGCCGCCATGGATGAACACCACCAGCGGTGTGGCCCCTTGCGAGCGGGCTGCCGGATAGAAAAATCCGTGTGCCTGGTGGCCGTCACTGCCATAGTGGATCGGCTGTGGCAGGCTGATGTGCGAGGCCGCAAGCACTTCGGCGCCACCGGCCAGAACGCTGACCTGATGGTTGCTGCGGTTGATGCTGATGACTGCCGGTGGGCTGATTGGCGAGGCAGCTATGGCGTACAGGTGCTCGGCATCCATGGCCAGGCTGCGAAAACGCGTATAGGCGCTGGCGAATCGCTCCAGGCCATCGACGGTGCGTAGCCCCAGCTGCCCGAAGCCGTCTTCGAACCAGCTGGCCAGGTAGCTCTGCCGGCCCAGTGCCAACCAGGTACTCGCGCCCAATTGCCAGGGGGCGGCGGCGTGGTCTGCCGGCTCGGCAGGCAGCGCCTGCCAACGACCATCGACCTCACCCCAGGGCTGCCAGAAGCCGTTGCGGTCGGACAGGCAGTAAAGCCGGCCTTGTGCATCGAAGCGTGGCTGTTGCAGCGACTCGTCGGCGGCGGCCAAACACTGCGCGGGGCCCCATTGGCCGCTGTCGTCGCGCATGCGACACATCAGCCGGGTGACCGTCCAGGGTTGTGCCGGGCGGTCCCACTCGATCCACGCCAGGCGCTGGCCATCGGCACTCAAGGTGGGCGAGGCGTAGAAGTCGGCGCCTTCGGCAAGCACATGCCGGCTTTGTTCAGCCAGTGCAACCAGTCGATGCTCGACCCGTTCGCCATGCCGCTCTTCGACTGCCAGCACCAGGCCAGCGTGCCACTGCAGGTCGCCATAGCGGCAATTGGCGTTGTCGGTCAGGGCGCGTGGCGGCGCTGCTGCCAGGTCCTGGGTGTAGACTTGCTGGTCCTTCTCGTTGACGAACAGCACCCCGTCGCCGCCCAGGCAGAAACTCCCGCCACCGTACTCATAGACCCGGCTGCGCACGCTGAAACCATCCGGTGTCAGGCAGCGGGCCTGCTGCTGCTGCCAATGCCAGATGCGGCAAGCGCCATCGGCGGGGCGGAACTCGTTCCAGAACAGCCCGGCAGCGCTGACCTTGAGTTCGGCGAAGTCGGTGCCGGCCGCGACTGCCTGGGCCGCACTGAACTCAGCCGCGGGCGATGACACGAGAGTTTCGCTCATTGCGGAAGGTCATCTGTTCAATCGCGAGCTTGGCGCTTTCCGCCTCATCGCGGGCCTTGAGGATGATGCCGTGGTCGGCCGACTTGGCGCATACGGGGTCGGCGTTGCTGGCATCGCCGGTCAGCATGAAGGCCTGGCAGCGGCAGCCGCCGAAGTCCTTTTCCTTCTCGTCGCAGGAACGGCAGGGCTCGCGCATCCATTCATAGCCACGGAAGCGGTTGAAACCGAACGAGTCGTACCAGATATGCCGCAGGTCGTGGTCGCGCACGTTGGGGAACTGCACCGGCAACTGGCGCGCGCCGTGGCATGGTAGCGCGGTGCCGTCCGGGGTGATGGTGAGGAACAGGCTACCCCAGCCGTTCATGCAGGCCTTGGGGCGCTCTTCGTAGTAGTCCGGGGTGACGAAGATCAGCTTGCACGGGTTGCCTTCGGCCTTGAGCCTGTCACGGTACTCGTTGGTGATGCGTTCGGCCCGTTCGAGCTGCGCGCGGGTCGGCAGCAGGCCCAGGCGGTTGAGGTGGGCCCAGCCGTAGAACTGGCAGGTGGCGAGCTCGACGAAGTCCGCTTCCAGAGCGATGCACAGCTCGATGATGCGGTCGATCTTGTCGATATTGTGCCGGTGGGTGACGAAGTTGAGCACCATCGGGTAGCCGTGGGCTTTCACTGCGCGGGCCATTTCCAGTTTTTGCGCGAAGGCCTTCTTCGAGCCGGCCAACAGGTTGTTTACCTGCTCGTCGCTGGCCTGGAAGCTGATCTGGATATGGTCCAGGCCAGCCTTCTTGAAGTCGGCGATGCGTGCCTCGGTCAAGCCGATGCCCGAGGTGATCAGGTTGGTGTAGTAACCCAGCCGGCGCGCCTCACCGATCAGTTCGGCGAGGTCCTGGCGCACCAGCGGCTCGCCGCCGGAAAAACCGATTTGCGCGGCACCCATTTCCCGCGCTTCAGCCATGACCTTGAACCACTGCGAGGTGCTCAGCTCCTGGCCCTGGGCGGCGAAGTCCAGCGGGTTGGAGCAGTACGGGCACTGCAGCGGGCAGCGGTAGGTCAGCTCGGCCAGTAGCCACAGCGGCAGGCCGACCTCAGGCGTAGGCGGTAACTCAGGCGAGGACAATCCAGTGTTCGGCACGGGCCACCTCCATGAACTGCTCGATGTCGTCGGCCACTTGCGGGACACCGGGGAACTGTTGTTCGAGTTCGGCAATGATCGCGGCGACGTCGCGCTGGCCGTCGATCAGGCCACCGATCAGGGCCGCGCTGTCGTTGAGCTTGATCATGCCCTCGGGGTACAGCAAGACATGACCCTTTTGCGCCGGTTCGTACTGGAAGCGGTAGCCGGGGCGCCAGTTCGGTACTTGCTTGCGATTGAAACTCATAGGGTGATCCCTTTGTGCCACACCCGTTCCTGGGTGACGGAGTGATAGGGCGGGCGGTTCAGCTCGTAGGCCATGCTCATGGCGTCGAGCATGCTCCAGAGGATGTCCAGCTTGAACTGCAGGATCTCCAGCATACGCTCCTGGCCTGCGCGGGTGGTGTAGTGCTGCAGGGTAATCGCCAGGCCGTGCTCCACGTCACGCCGGGCCTGGCCCAGGCGGGTGCGGAAGTATTCGTAGCCGGCCGGGTCGATCCACGGGTAGTGCTGCGGCCAGCTGTCCAGGCGCGACTGGTGGATCTGTGGGGCGAACAGCTCGGTCAGCGAGCTGCTGGCCGCTTCCTGCCAGCTGGCCCGCCGGGCAAAGTTGACGTAGGCGTCCACGGCAAAACGTACGCCGGGCAACACCAGCTCCTGCGAGCGCAGCTGGTCCGGGTCCAGGCCCACGGCCTGGCCCAGGCGCAGCCAGGCTTCGATACCGCCGTCTTCGCCGGGGGCACCGTCATGGTCGAGCAGGCGCTGGATCCATTCGCGGCGTACTTCGCGGTCCGGGCAGTTGGCCAGGATCGCGGCGTCCTTCATCGGGATGTTGACCTGGTAGTAGAAGCGGTTGGCCACCCAGCCCTGGATCTGCTCGCGGGTGGCACGGCCCTGGTACATCGCCACGTGGTAGGGATGATGGATATGGTAGTAGGCGCCCTTGGCGCGCAGGGCCTGCTCGAATTCGGCAGGGGACATTGGCAGTGCGTCGCTCATTCGGCTGGCTCCTGTAAAACGATTATCTGGCCTGGCAATACCCACCCGGTGGGCGCGCTGTTACAACTCGATACTCATGCCATCGAAGGCCACTTCCACGCCTCGGCGCAGTACTTCGGCGCGCTCGGGCGAG
The DNA here is from genome assembly GCF_014269185.2 of Pseudomonas oryzicola. Classification (NCBI taxonomy): domain Bacteria; kingdom Pseudomonadati; phylum Pseudomonadota; class Gammaproteobacteria; order Pseudomonadales; family Pseudomonadaceae; genus Pseudomonas; species Pseudomonas oryzicola. Next base: position 65,617 of record NZ_JABWRZ020000004.1, on the reverse strand, counting down.
TCCTCGTCGAGGATCGGGTTGGTGTTGTTGATGTGGATAAGTACCTTGCGCTGACGCGGGAAGCCATCGAGCACCTCCAGCATGCCGCCAGGGCCGTTCTGCGCCAGATGGCCCATTTCACGCCCGGTACGGGTGCCTACGCCACGGCGTTGCATCTCGTCATCTTCCCACAGGGTGCCGTCGACCAGCAGGCAGTCGGCGCCATGCATCATCGCCAGCAGCTTGTCGTCCACCTGACCCAGGCCCGGGGCGTAGAACAGCTTGCCGCCGGTGCGGGTGTCCTCGACCAGCAGGCCAAGGTTGTCGCCCGGGTGCGGGTCGAAGCGGTGCGGCGAGTAGGGCGGCGCGGCGCTGCGCAGGGGGAACGGGGTGAAGCGCAGGTTGGGGCAGGCGTCGATCACGAAGCTGCCTTCCAGTTCGATGCGGTTCCACTGCAGGCCGCCGTTCCAGTGGCTGAGCATGTTGAACAGCGGGAAACCGGTGGTCAGGTCCTGGTGGACCATGTCGGTGCACCACACCTGGTGCGGGCAGCCTTCGCGCAGGCTGAGCAGGCCGGTGGTATGGTCGATCTGGCTGTCCAGCAGCACGATGGCGTTGATGCCGGTGTCACGCAGGGCGCGGGCCGGTTGCATCGGCGCAAAGGCCTGGAGCTGGGCGCGGATATCGGGCGAGGCATTGCACAATACCCAGTGCACGCCGTCGTCGGACAGGGCAATGGACGACTGTGTGCGCGCCGTGGCCCGCAAGGTGCCGTCACGGTAGCCTTTGCAGTTGACGCAGTTGCAGTTCCACTGAGGGAACCCGCCACCAGCGGCGGAACCGAGAACCTGGATATACATGGCCACTCTCTATGCAGAAAACCGTAGCGAATAAACGAAAACGCCCCGGCAGGCCGAGGCGTTGAACCGTAAGCCGGGCTTAGCGGTTGGCGAAGTACATGGTGACTTCGAAGCCGATGCGAAGATCAGTGTATGCAGGTTTGGTCCACATGGAATTACTCCTTCCGGATGAGGGTTGGGTTTGTCAGCTAATACTAGGGTACCGCCATTGGCTGGCAGTTCCCTTGATTTGAGATTGCGCTATCTTACAAGAAATAGGTGTACCGAAAGGTTAATTATTAGCAAAGTGTCCTTGCAGCTCGCGTAATAATCACTCGGTCGCGGTCAACCAGGCGCCATCTGGCGCGGCGGCGTTGGCCAGGCACAGCCAGCTGCTGTCGCTGTCGAGCAGGTAGTCCAGCAGGTGGTCCAGATCCATCTGTTGCGTGGCCAGAATAGCCCCGCGCAGAGCATCCAGCCCCCCAGCTTGCGTGGCCAGGCATGTCTGCCATGCCCATTCGGCGAGTTCTTCATTGGCCATTGCGGGTTCCGCGAATTGCCCGGCCAGTGCCTGGCGAGCGGCCGGATCAACAGTAACGCCCCGGCGTAGCACGGTGAGCAGGTGATCGAGTATCTGTGCCTGGCTGGTGTGTGGCGACTGCACGCCGAACAGTAGGCCGCCGACCCCTTCGACCTGACGAAAGGCACTGAATACCGCATAGCCGAGTTGCAGTTCTACCCGCAGCCGTTGATAGACCGGCCCTTGCAGCGATTGGGCGAGCAGGCGGCCAGCGGCTTCCATCGCCGCCGGTAATGGGCAGAACAGCAGCACGGCATGTTCACTGCCGTGGGCGTCGACCCGCTGCCAGCGGTGGTTGGCCCAGGCCGGCAACGGGCCAGGCGTCGAAGCTTGGCCAGGGCAATGCTGCAACGCCGTCGCCAACGCATTCAGGGCTGTATCGTCGAAGCCGACCGCCAGGCCGTGCCAGCGTGCCTGCTGCCACAGGCTGTCGAGCTGGGCTTGTGCCAGCGTGTCGGGCGCACCAGGCAGTGGCAACGCACCCAACACTGCGTCGGGCAATTGCTTGAGCAGGGCCCTGATCGGGATCAACCCCGCAGGCGGCGTCGAGGGCGCGAGCCAGCTGCCGGCTGGTGGCTGCACAAGCAGCGTCAGGGCCAGCTGCACAGTGCGCAGCACCGCTGCCGGTAAACCGGCGCAGCGCAATTGCCAATATTCGCCAGCGGCATTGAACTGCAACTGCACCGCCACACGGGCGCAACGCTCCTGCAGGGGCTGCAGGGCGCGTTCGAGCACCGCCTGCAACTGCTGGCGCGCGGCTGACGGCACCTGCCAGCGCAGGTACAGCGCCGTGTATTGGCGAGCGCTGGGGAGCAGGTTGCTGATCTGCAGTGCTGCTGGCAGTGGCTGCGGCCTGGCAGCAGGCAGGTCGGCCACGAGCAAGGGTTCGCCAGCGGGCAATTGCCAATGCCCATGCACGCGACTCGGCAGGCCTGCCAGCAGGGCTCGGAAGGCCTGCAGGGCTTGGCTATCCAAACCGGCGAACGGCTGCCCGGCACTGTCCCGGCGGGCTAGCTCAATGGCGCTGGCGCTGCGTTCGCGGCTTTGCTGCAGCAATTCGAACTCGGCATTCAATGGCTCTGCTGCGGCCTGGAGGAAGCCGAACCAACCCTGCAGGAGGGCATCGACCTCTTCTGCACTGGCGTTCTCGGTAAGCTGCAGATCGATATGCCACATCAGTTGCCCAGCGTACGCATACAGCGCCTCGGCCTTGAAATCTTGCAGCCAGCCACGCTGGCGAAGCGCAGCCAGCCAGGTGCCCGGCCGGCTGTCGCCAAGGCAACTGATCAACAGCTCCAGGGCTTGCTCGGCACCCGCCGGCAACTGCGCGTGGCTGAACACCCGCGGCAGGGTGGCCGCCGCCAGGGGCGGTGGCAGGGCCTGAGATACCCGTGCACCTGCGCTGAACTGCGCAGCATGCTGGCGGCCCAGCATTTCCAGTTCATCCAGCGGCTGCGGGCCGCACAGGCTCAGGGTAAGCTGGCCGCCCTGGTAGAAGCGCTGGTGAAAGCCATGCAACGCTTGCTGGAAGGCCGGGTCGTGCAAGGCCAGGGTGTACCGGTTACCGGCATGAAAAGCGCCCAGTGGATGGCCGGGCGCCACGGCCTGCAGCAAGGCGAACTGCTGCTGGGCCTGTGGGTTGCGTGACCAGGCAATGAACTCGGCGTGGATCACTTCACGCTCGCGGCGTTGGCGCTCGATGCCCAGGTCTGGTTCGGCGAGCATCTGGCACAAGCGCTCGAGCCCGCCCGCCAAGGCACTGGGCGGCACCTCGAAGAAAAAGTCAGTGGTGCGTTCCCGGGTGCTGGCATTGACCTGGCCGCCCAGCGCCTGCACGTAGCGCATCAGGCCGTCTTCAAGCGGGAAGCGCGCGGTGCCGAGGAAGAACAGGTGCTCCAGGAAGTGGGCCAGGCCGGGCCATTTGCCCGGGGCGTCGTGGCTGCCCGCATGCACCCGCAGGGCCGCGGCCGAATGCTTCAGGCGCGGGGCGTGGCGCAGGGTCAGCTGCAGGCCGTTGGCGAGGGTGAGGTGGCGGGTGGCGTCAGGCATGGGGGCTCCGGTTGCTGCATGCCATGCTAACCCATTTGCCGGCAGGCCCGGCCTCTTCGCGGGTAAACTCGCGAAAGGGCTGTCAGCCTTTGCGCAGGTGCAGCTCCTGGCGCAGATCGCTCAGGTAGGGAAATGCCGCCCGTCCCTGCGCCACCCGTTCATGCTCAAGCTCCGCCAGCAGCTGGCACTCGTCGTGCCCGGCCATCGCCAGCAGGCTGCCATCGGGGCCGATGATGCTGCTTTGCCCGCAATAGTGGATCTCGCCTTCCGCACCACAGTAGTTGGCATACACCAGGTAGCACTGGTTCTCCTGTGCCCGCGCCCTTACGGTCACCTGGCAGACAAAGTCGTACGGTGCCATGTTCGCCGTCGGCACCAGGATCAGTTCGGCACCGTTCAGCGCCAGGCGGCGGGCATTCTCCGGGAACTCGATGTCGTAACAGATCAGCAGGCCGACCTTCCAGCCCTCCAGCTCCACCACCGGAAAGTGGTCGGGACCTGCGCTGAACATCGAGCGGTCCAGCTCACCGAACAGGTGAGTCTTGCGGTAGTTGCCCAGGCTCCGCCCCTGTGCATCGATCAACTGCACGCTGTTGTAGATCGCCCCGTCATCGCCGCGCTCCGGGTAGCCATAGACGATGGCGATGCGGTGCGCCTGGGCGATCTCCACCACCTCCATGGCTGCCGGGCCGTCGTCGGCCTCGGCCAGGCGCTCGACCTGGGCCTGGCCGATGTTGTAGCCGGTCAGGAACATCTCCGGGCACACCAGCAACCGGGCGCCGCGTTCGGCCGCCAGTTGCGCCTGGTGGCGCAAGCGTTGCAGGTTGCCGGGCACGTCCAGTGGCTTGGGCGCGCCCTGGAACAGAGCGATGCGCATGCTGCCTCCTTGTCTCAGTCCGCCAGGGCGATCGGGCCGATTTCGTTGAACACGTCACCTGGGCCAGGGTTTTCCGGGTGGGTGCGACCACCGAAGTGGTTCATGATACCCCACACCGCATTCAGCGAAGTCTGCACCGCACCTTCGACCCAGGCGGGGGTCCAGGACACGTCGTCACCGGCGATGAAGATGCCACGCTGCTCGGCAGGCATGTCTTGCTGCATGAAGTGGGCATACATGCGCTGGTTGTAGCGGTAGTGGCCTGGCAGCGCGCCCTTGAAGGCGCCGAGGAAGTATGGGTCGGCTTCCCAGGAAACGGTGATCGGGTCGCCGATGATGTGCCCGGCGATGTCGGTCTTCGGGTAGATTTTCTTCAGTGCGTCCAGGGCCAGTTGCACGCGTTTTTCCACCGGGTGCGGCAGCATCTTCAGGGCGTCGCTCATCCAGGCGTAGGACAGGCAGATCACCCCCGGCTTGTCGTCGCCATTGTCGAACAGGTAAGTGCCGCGGGTGAGGCGGTCGGTGAGGGTCATGCTCATCAGGTCGCGACCGGTTTGCGGGTCCTTGTCCTTCCAGAATGGCCGGTCGACCATGACGAAGGTCTTCGACGATTGCATGTAGCGGGTGCGGTCCAGGGCCATCCACATCTTCTGCGAGAACAGCGATTCCTCGCAGTCGATCTGGGTGGTCAGCAACCAGGTCTGGCAGGTAGCGAGCACGGCGCTGTAGTGACGGGTGTCGCCCCAGTTGTCGGTGACCGCCAGGCGGCCGTCGGCAGCGCGGGCGATGCGTTTGACCCCGGTGCGCGGCGCGCCGCCATGCAGCGCGCTCAGGCTGGTGCCTTCGGGCCAGTGTACGCAACGCTCCGGCACATGGCGCCAGATGCCTTGCGGCACCTGTTCCACCCCGCCGACCACCAGGTGCTGGTGGTCGTCGCAATTGGTCATTACCACGCGGAAGATTTCCAGCATCGAGTTGGGGAAGTCCGAATCCCAGCCGCCGGTGCCGAAGCCGACCTGGCCGAACACCTCACGGTGCTGGAAGCTCAGCTTGGCGAACGAGCGCGAGGTGGCCACGAAGTCGTAGAAGGTGCGGTCGTCCCACAGCGGTACCAGTTTGTTCCACAGCTCTTTCAAGCGCGGTACGTCACGGTCGCGGATAGCCTGCTGGATATCGGCGAACTGGGCGCCGCTTTCCAGCGCGTCGGCCCAGGCGTCGGCCACCTCCTGGAACAGCTTGGGCAGGTCGCTGGGCTTTTCGGCGTAGTAGGTCTGGCCTTCCAGGTCGATCACGGTGCTGCCCGAGGCCGGGGTCAGTGGGTTGGGGAAGGGCTTGGTTTCCAGGCCCAGTTTGTCCACATAGTGGTAGAAGGCGGTGGACGACACCGGGAAACGCATGCCACCCAGCTCGGCGATGACCCCGTCGGTGCCGTTGAAGGCTTGCGAACGCAGCCGGCCACCCAGCTTGGAGGCCTCGTACACCACCGGCTTGAGGCCAAGTTTCATCAGTTCGTAGGCCGCCACCAGCCCGGCGATGCCGGCGCCCACGATAGCCACTTCCTCACCATGGCGCTCGGCCGGAATGCTGCCCAGGCCTGCGGGGTGTTCCAGCCAGTCGTCGAAGGCGAATGGGAAGTCCGGGCCGAAAATGGTGATGGGCTTCTTGCCGTCGGCGGGGTGGCGGTTTTTCTTGTTCATGGAGTGACCTTGCCAGAGGGGGCTGCGCGGGTAGCGGAGCCTGAGTATAGGAGATGCCTAGGGCCATTTTAGGGAGTGGGGTGTTCGTTATTAAGGTACATAGTGTTGTCCAAATGTCACTTGCTTCGTCGAAATGACTGTCAGTCAATCTATTAAGACGAAACTGGTGAAAGCATGCCCAAGACAAACACCGCCCCCTGTGGGGCTTTGATCAGGGATGACCAGCCAATTCCTACACCCGAGCCGTGCGTTAAAGAATTACCCTACGCCCGCTATAGCCTCGGTCTGGCTGCGTGGGAAACACCTCATCGTTAACTTCACTGTGTCGCTGCTGTTCGGGCGAGCGGGTGTGAGAACCCATCCTCCAACTTCGCACCAAGGCTTGTGTCATGGCAGCTGTGCGCGGGCAGGCTTCGGTCTGGCCGGATTTCCAAGTTGGCCGGTTTCTCACCCCGTGCATGGCTGCCGCCTATTCCCGTGAGAAGGAGTTGGCCGGCAGTTTCCTCAAGACTCAATTTGGAAACTGCATCGTGAAGAAATCTGATTCTGGACAACTCGAAAAACTGAAACCCACCGCCGAAAAAACCTTCTGCAACTGCGAATCCAGCCACCCGCCGCTGTTCGCCATCCGCCCCGGCATCGACGCCGCAGACGCTCTGGTTCACGCCTGTCTTCTGGCCCGTGGCCTCGATCAGATCGTCACCGACTATGCCCAGCACCATGCGCCCGAGCGCAGCCGTGACATGGTCTGGTCGATGCAGCATTGCGCCGAAAGCCTCTCTGCAATCCTGGAGAGCCTGCTCGACGCCCAGGAGGCCTGAGTGCCAGCCAGCTCAGAGCGGCTGTCCGCGGTCCACTTTGCTGCTGAGGATGATCGACGTGGTGGTCTTCTCCACCCCGTCGACACTGCCGATCTGGTCGAGCAACTGGTCCAGTTGCTCGGGCGAATCCGTACGCAGCCAGGCCACATAGTCGAACTCGCCGCTCACCGCGCACAGCTGCTGCACCTGCCCCATGGCACTCAAGCGCCGCACCACCTCCTTGCCCGAGCGCGGCTGCACCTTGATCCCCACATACGCTTGCAGCCCGCCGCCCAATACCCGCTGGCCCAGACGCACGCCATAGCCGGAGATGACCTTGTTCTTCTCCAGCCGCTCCAGGCGCGAGTTGACGGTAGTGCGGGCGATACCCAGCTGGCGGGCAAGGGTAGCGACACTTTCGCGGGCGTTGATCTGCAGCAGGGCGATCAGCTGGCGATCGATTTCATCCAGCGTGATGGAACGGGAATCCGACATGGCAAGTCTCTACGGTTGGCCTGCCAGCCTAGCCAGCCCTTGGCGATGAGGGCAAGGGCAGTGACCCGCTGGCGGTTCAGTTGCTCAACGTGTAATTCGATAGCGTGTGCTGCGCCCGCCACCGGGCAGTCGTTCGATACAGCCCTTTTTCAGCAAGTCGCTCAGATGACGGGTCGCGGTGGCTTTGGATACCTTGGTTACCGCTTGGTACTGAGCGGCGCTGATGCGATCTTCAAAACCACGTTCTCCACCGTCCAGCAGGCGATTGAGCACTTTGACCTGCTCCACCGACAATGTCTGGCTGCGATGCGCCTGCCAGAAGCGTGCCTTGGCCAGCACGCGATCGATGCGAGCAAGGGCCTGTTCCAGGCTTTTGAGCAACGTCGCGAGGAACCATTGCAGCCAGGCGGTGATGTCCAGGGAGCCTTTCTGGCTGGCCTCGAGGATGCGGTAGTAACCGGTGCGGTCATCGAGGATGCTTGCGGACATGGCGTAAAAGCGGACGGCCTGCTGCTCGCCTTCAGCCAATGCCAGGTCGGTGATGGCGCGTGTGAGGCGACCGTTGCCATCATCGAAGGGGTGCAGGGTAACGAACCAGAAATGAGCGATGCCGGCGCGTACAAAGGGGTCGAGGCTAGCCTCGCTGCGGCTGCGCTCGAACCAGGCGAGAAATTCTGCCAGTTGCGCTTCCAGCCCTTCGCGAGGAGGAGCTTCGAAATGTACGGTAGGGCGGTCGATCCGGCCTGATACGGCCTGCATCGGCTCATCGCCACGCAGTGCGCCGATGTGTAACGGCCGCGCCAGCAATTGCTCATCGCTGGGGAATAACCAACGGTGCCAGGTGAACAGTCGCTGTTCGTCCAGCGGTTGCTGGTGGGCACGGGTGGCATCGAGCAGGAGTTCCGCCAGGCTTTCGGAGCGTGAGGTGGTGCGGCCTTCTTCATTCAGCCCCAAACGCCGCGCCAGTGATGAGCGTACCGAACCGAGATTCAGCTGTTCACCCTCGATGGCTGAAGAGGTGATGATGTTCTGCAGCATGGCATCCAGGCTGCTCTGCACTTCGGTGTCCTTCCCTACCGCGCCGAGCATGCCCAACAAACGTCCCTCGGCCTGACCGCAAGCGCGCAGCAGCGGTGCAAGCGCTTCGGCTTGCCAGCTGAAGTGTGGCCAATCAGGCTGCTGCCAGATACAGAGCGGGTCGTTCATAAGGTTCGATGAGCCGATTAACGAGCCTATTCGGCTCACATGATGAGCCGATAATGCCGGCTATTCGGCTCACTGTCTATTTTCAAGGTAGGTGGTTTGGTTATGGTGTGTGGTGGATGACGTCAAAGTCACGGTGCGCTTTTGCAGGGGCCAGAAACGCGAAAGCCGCGCAATAGCGCGGCTTCGTCATAGCTGGTGGGCCCACACGGACTCGAACCGTGGACCAAAGGATTATGAGTCCTCTGCTCTAACCGACTGAGCTATAGGCCCTCAGTAAGTCGCCGGATTATAACGAGGGTTTCGCACCTGTGCCATCTGAAAGATCCGATAGTGCTATGCGAAGGAACCCTGCCGCAAACTCTTCCGGCGGCAGTGGCAGACTGACGATGTAGCCCTGGATCTGCTCGCACCCTTCTGCTGCCAGAAAACGCTGCTGGGCCTGGTTTTCCACGCCTTCGGCAATGATGGTCAGCTGCATGCTGCGGCCCAGGGCGATGATTGCGCGGGCAATGGCGGCGTCGTGTGGATCGTCGGGCAGGCCGCGGATGAACGACTTGTCGATCTTCAGAATGTCCAGCGGCAGGCGTTTGAGGTAGCTCAGTGAGGAATACCCGGTGCCGAAGTCGTCGATGGCCAGTTGCACGCCCAGTTTCTTCAACTGATACAGCACGGCCAGGGCTTCTTCTGCCTGGCTCATGATGAAGTTTTCAGTGATTTCCAGCTGCAGGTCGCCAGCCTGCAGCTGGTATTGCTTGAGCAACTGTTCGATACGCCGGGCCAGGTGCGGTTGGCGCAGCTGCGCGCCGGCGAGGTTGATCGAGAGTGGGCCGAAGGGTTCGTAGTACTGCTTCCAGGCCTGAATCTGGCGGCAGGCCTGCTCCAGTACCCAGTCACCAAGCTGGAGGATGGTGCCGTTCTCTTCCGCCAGGTGGATGAAATGTTCCGGTGGCACTTCGCCAAAGGTCGGGTGGCTCCAGCGGATCAGCGCTTCGGCACCCACCAGGCTCTGGGTCCTGAGGCTGAGTTTGGGCTGGAAGTACAGGCTCATTTCGTTGCGTTCGACGGCGCGGCGCAGCTCGTGCTCCAGGGCGATGCGTTCGCTGGCTTGGGCAGTGAGGTCGAGGGTATAGGCTTCGACGCGGTTGCGGCCTTTGGCCTTGGAGCGGTACATGGCCGCGTCGGCGTTGCGGATCAAGGTGGAAACGTCGATACCATCCTGTGGATAAAGGCTGATGCCGATGCTGGCGCTGGTGAAGAACTCATGTTCGCCGGCCTGGAACGGCGCGTTGAAGCAGGACAGCAGCTTGTTGGCGATAGTGCTCGCGTCACTGGGTTTGTGCAGGCCAGGCAGCAAGATGATGAATTCGTCACCGCCCAGGCGGGCCACGGTGTCGACGTCGCGTACCTGCTCCTTCAGGCGTTGCGCGATGCCCTTGAGCAGCAGGTCGCCGACCGGGTGGCCGAGGCTGTCATTGATGTGCTTGAAGCGGTCGAGATCGAGGAACAATACCGCCCCCTGGCGGTTGGATTCCTGTTCGCTGATGAGCACGGCCTGCAGGCGACTTTCGAACAGGGTGCGGTTTGGCAGCCCGGTGAGCGGGTCGTGGTGAGCCTGGTAGTCAAGCTTGGCCTGGGCGTGCTTGAGGCTGGAGATGTCGGCGAACACTGCGACGAAGTGGGTGATCTCGCGTTCGCTGTTGCGCACGGCGCTGATGGTCAGCCAGCCGGGGTACAGCTCGCCGTTCTTGCGTTTGTTATAGATCTCGCCTTGCCAGTGGCCTTCGTCGGTCAGCTGGTGCCACATGGCTGCATAGAAGGCGCTGTCGTGCTGGCCGGAGGCGAGCAGGCGCGGGGTCTGGCCGAGCGCCTCGATCTCGCTGTAGCCGGTGATCTCGGTGAAGGCGCGGTTGACCGCACTGATGCGCTGGTCGATGTCGGTAATCAGGACGCCTTCGGCGGTGTTCTCGAACACGGTGGCAGCCAGTTGCAGCTTTTCCTGCATCAGTTGGCGCTCGGTGATGTCACGGGCGATGGTCAGCATGCAGTCGACGCCGGCAATCGGCAGGGGGCGCGCGGACAGCTCACAAAGGCGGATCTGTCCATCGCTTCGGCGAATGTGGCAGGTGAAGTCTCGCACGAAACCGTCGCGGTTGAGTTGGTCGACCAGGCGCCTGCGTTCGTTGAGGTCTACCCAGATGCCCAGGTCCAGCGAGGTCTGGTCGAGGGCCGGGTTGAGGTCATAGCCGGTGAGGCGGCAGAAGCCTTCGTTCACTTCGAGCAGCAAACCGTCGGTCTGGCGCGACAGCAGCAGGCCGTCGGGGGAGGCATGGAAGGCCTTGGCAAATTTCTCTTCCGAGGTTCGCAGCTGCTCCTGGGTTTCCTTGAGCTGGCTGATGTCGCGTACCGCCACCACCAGCGCCGGGGTGCCGTCGAGCTCGAAGGTTTCGGCCGAGGTCAGGCCGGTGAACAGTTGGCCGTTGCTGCGCCGGAAGCTCATCTCCAGGTTGCGGATACCGCCTTGGTGCAAACGTTCGAGCAGGCGTGGGCCGGTGCCTTCGACGCCCCACAGGTTCAGGTCGGTGGCAGTGCGACCGATGACCTGGTCCGGGGTCAGGCCGATCTGCTCTTCGAAGGCTTCGTTCACCTCCAGCAGGCAGCCGTCGCTGTGGCGGGCGATCAGCAGGATGTCTGGGCACTGCTGGAATACCGAGGCGAACTTTTGTTCCGACAGGCGCAGGGCGTTCTCGGTGCGCTTGGTCTCGCTGATGTCGATCATCAACCCACGCATCACCGGTTTGTGGCCATGCTCGATCATGCTGACGATGTTGCGCACCCACAGTGGCTGGCCATCGGCGCGGATCACCCGATAGTCCAGGCTGTGGTCACGCCCGGCCGCCGTTTCGCTGTCGCAGTAGGCCTGGGCCCAGAGGGCGTCATCCGGGTGCAGGATGCTGCGCCAGAAACCGGGCTTCAGCCATTCGCTCAGCGGATAGCCCAGCAGGTCTTCGGCATGCGGCGAGACGTAGCTGTAGATGAAATCGTTGGCGTCGGCCTCCCAGGCAATGGCGGACAGGCTCTCGACCAGGCTGCGGTAGCGGTATTCGCTGCTGCGCAGCTCCTGTTCAAGGGCGATGCGCCGGGAAATTTCCGAGCTGAGGCGGCGGTTGATGCGGATGACCACCGCCAGCACCACCATCAGCAGCAGAACCGCCGGCAGGCCATACGCCAGCAAGTCGGACCAGAACATCCGTTGGTCGACAACATTGCCCACCCAGCGTTGCTGGATCTGGCTGACTTCGCCGCTGCTCATGTCGGCGATCACCTTGTCGAGAATGCCGACCAGCACCTTCTTGTCACGCGGCACGGCCATGGCTAGCTGGTAGCGGTAGGGGGTTTCGCCGCTGACATACAGGCCATCGAGCTTCAGCTGGCGCAGGCTCCAGATACTCGACGCGAGGTCACCCACCACGGCGTCTACCTGATCGGTGGCCAGGGCCTGCAGTGTGGAGCTGACATTGGGCAGGGCCACCAGATTGAGGTCTGGGTGGTGCGTACGCAGCAATTCGTGCGGGGCGTAGTTCTCCACTACCGCGACCTTCAGGCCATACAGTTCTTCGAGGTTGCGTGGCTGTGCACCGCCTTTATGGGCGAGGATGACGATGGGGAAATCGAGGTACGGGCGGGTGAAGGCCAGGTAGCCCTGACGCTCGGGGGTGGACATGATGCCGGGCAGCAGGTCGATGCGGTTTTCGCGCGCCAGCGCCAGCACTTCGGTCCAACTGCGGGGTTCGACCGGTTTGAGCGTCACCTCCAGGCGTTGCTGGATGGAAGCGATGTAATCGGCGGCCAATCCCTGGTACCGGCCCTCCTGGTCGCGAAACTCGAACGGTGGCCAAGAGGCGTCTACACCCAGGCTCAACTGCGGATGGGCAGCCAACCAGGCTTTTTCCTCATCTGTCAGGGTCAGGGCGCCGGCCGTTGTGTTCCACAAAAGCAGGAACATCAACAGGATGGCCGGCAACAGGGACATAGCGGCCTCGCTTTCAGGGGGACTGAAGTCGAGTGTAGACGGGCATTGCTGCTGATGTGTGCGGCGGAGAGCGGAACCGAAAAGAAAAACCCCGGCCTGGGCCGGGGTTTTGTCTTCACTCGTCGAGGAAGGAGCGCAGGTGCTCGCTGCGAGTCGGGTGGCGCAGTTTGCGCAACGCCTTCGCTTCGATCTGACGGATCCGTTCACGGGTCACGTCGAACTGCTTGCCTACCTCTTCAAGGGTATGGTCGGTGTTCATGTCGATACCGAAGCGCATGCGCAGCACCTTGGCTTCACGAGCGGTGAGGCCGGAGAGCACGTCGCGGGTGGCTTCCTTGAGGCTTTCGACCGTGGCCACATCGATCGGGGACTGCATGGTCGAGTCCTCGATGAAATCGCCCAGGTGCGAATCTTCGTCGTCACCGATCGGGGTTTCCATGGAGATCGGCTCTTTGGCGATCTTCAGTACCTTGCGGATCTTGTCCTCAGGCATTTCCATGCGCTCGCCAAGTTCTTCCGGGGTCGGTTCGCGACCCATTTCCTGCAGCATCTGACGGGAAATACGGTTGAGCTTGTTGATCGTCTCGATCATGTGCACCGGAATACGGATGGTGCGTGCCTGGTCGGCGATCGAACGGGTAATCGCCTGACGGATCCACCAGGTGGCGTAGGTCGAGAACTTGTAGCCGCGACGGTATTCGAACTTGTCCACCGCTTTCATCAAGCCGATGTTGCCTTCCTGGATCAGGTCGAGGAACTGCAGGCCACGGTTGGTGTACTTCTTGGCGATGGAGATCACTAGACGCAGGTTCGCCTCGACCATTTCTTTCTTGGCGCGGCGGGCCTTGGCTTCACCGATCGACATGCGACGGTTGATTTCCTTGATCTCGGCAACGGTCAGGCCGCTTTCGTTCTCAAGGTCGATCAGCTTCTGCTGGCAAGCGACAATGGCTGCGTCCTTCTCACCCAGGGCGGCAGCCCACTTGGTGTTGCGCTTGGCCAGGTCACCGCTCCAGGTCTGGTCGGTTTCGTTGCCCGGGAACATGCGCAGGAAGTCGGCGCGCGGCATGCGCGCATCACGCACGCACAGCTGCATGATGGCGCGTTCTTGCTGGCGCAGACGGTTCAGGGCGTCACGCACACGTTCTACCAGTACCTCGAACTGCTTGGGTACCAGCTTGATCGGCATGAACAGGTCGGCCAGGGCCTGCAGGGCCTCGATGCTTTCCTTGTGGGCGCGACCGTTCTTCTTCAGGACCTTGTTGGTGGCCTGCAGCTGGTCGGAGACGGCACCGAAACGCTGGCGGGCGACTTCCGGGTCCGGGCCGCTCTCGGCCTCTTCCTCGTCGTCACCGCTTTCGGATTCTTCCTCGTCGTCGTCGGACTCTTCCTTCGCGGTCGCGGCCTTGGTGCCCGGGATCGGCACTTCTTCGGTCGGCGCGGCGATGTTGTCGTCAGGGTCGATGTAACCGCTGAGAACGTCGGACAGACGGCCACCTTCACTGGTGACCCGGTCATATTCGCCGAGAATGTAGTCGACAGTGCCCGGGAAGTGGGCGATGGCGCCCATGACTTCACGGATGCCTTCCTCGATACGCTTGGCGATTTCGATTTCGCCTTCGCGGGTCAGCAACTCGACGGTACCCATTTCGCGCATGTACATGCGCACCGGGTCGGTCGTGCGGCCGATATCGGTTTCAACTGCCGCCAACGCAGCAGCGGCTTCTTCGGCCGCAGCTTCGTCGGTGTCGGCTTCCGCCAACAGAAGGGCATCCGCATCCGGAGCACTCTCGAATACGTTGATCCCCATGTCGTTGATCATGCGGATGATGTCTTCCACCTGTTCCGGATCTGAAATATCCTCAGGCAGGTGGTCGTTGACCTCCGCGTAAGTCAGGTAGCCCTGCTCACGACCGCGGGTGATCAACTCTTTGATACGAGACTGCTGTTGCGCTTTTCCGGACATAACACCCTATCCACTGAAGGTCTTGGCGGGCAAAAAACAAGCCGAGGATTATACCCGAGCATGGGCCTCACGCGCCAGATGAGGTCGGCGTTTGTGCGGGAACATTCCGGCTCAGCAGGGCGAGGAGCTGGGATTTCTCCTCGCTGGTCAATTCGCTTTGACGTGATTTCCTGAGCAGTTGTTCCAGGCTGCGCTCGCGTTGGCGGGCGGACAAGCTAGTTATAGTGTCGAAAAACTGTTGTTCAAGGTTGTCGGCCACGATCAGCCATTCCTTTTCCGCCAGCGCCCGTAGCAGGCGGCCCTGTTCGGTGCCGTGCCAACGTGCGATCAACTGCATTGAGCTTAGCCCAGGATTTTTCTGCGCGGCTTCGATCAGGGCCACCAGCAGCTGGCTGTACAGGTGTTCTTCGTCGGCAAAATGGCTGGCATCTTCCACCTTGCCGGCCAGCAGTGGGTGGTGCAGCAGAGTGCGCAGGGCGGCCAAGGTTGGCGGCTCGACCGGGGCTGGCACGCGCGGTGGCGCTTCGTCACGTTGTTGCCAGGGTTTGCCACCCTTGCGGTTCTTGTCCCAGGGCTTGTCGCCCCACTGCTTCTTGCCAGCGCCCTTGTTCGGCTTCCACGCCGGTTCCTGCTGGGCAGGGGCGTAGTCGTGCTGCGGCATGTCGCCGTAGTCGGGGGTATAGCTGGCCATGGCGTCGTAATCGTAGCCAGGGTCGTAGTCCGGCACGTTGCCGGGGGCTGGGGCGTGTTGCGCCAGTTGTTCGACCTGCTGCGGGTCGAGGCCAGTGATTTCGCGCAGGCGGTTGCGCATCAGCTGGCGCAGGTTGGCGCCGGGGATCTTTTCGATCAGCGGTGCTGCCAGGGTCGCCATATGCGCCTTGCCTTCCAGCGAACGCGGGTCGGCTTCCACGCCCAATTGCTCGAAGAAGTAGTCGGCCAGCGGCTGGGCGTGCTGGTTGATACGTGCCATGAAGGCATCGGTGCCTTCGGCGCGCACCAGGCTGTCCGGGTCTTCCCCTTCGGGCAGGAACAGGAAGCGTGCACGACGGCCGTCCTGCAGGTTCGGCAGGGTCGACTCCAGGGCGCGCCAGGCGGCCTTGCGCCCGGCCTGGTCACCGTCGAAGCAGAACAGCACGCTGGGTACCACACGGAACAGGCGCTTGAGGTGCTCTTCGCTGGTGGCGGTGCCAAGGGTGGCCACGGCATTGCGCAGGCCTTGCTGGGCCAGGGCGATGACGTCCATGTAGCCTTCGACGACGATGATTTCGTCGAGGTTGCGGTTGTGCTTGCGTGCCTCGTACAGGCCGTACAGTTCCTGGCCCTTGTGAAATACCGGGGTTTCCGGGGAGTTCAGGTACTTGGGCTTGTCGTCGCCGAGCACTCGGCCACCAAAGGCGATGATACGCCCGCGGCTATCGCGGATCGGGAACATCACCCGGTCGCGGAAGCGGTCGTAGCGCTTGCCGCTTTCGGCGTTCTCGATCAGCAGGCCGGCGTCGATCATCACCTTCTGCTGCAGGCTGTCGGCACCCAGGTGCTTGAGCAGGTTGTCCCAGCCTGGCGGGGCGAAGCCCAGGCCGAAGTCGCGGGCGATCTCCCCGGACAGGCCGCGGCCCTTGAGATAATCCACCGCCGCCTTGCGGGTCGGGTGGCTGCGCAGGGCCTGGCGGTAGAACTCCGAAGCAGCATCCAGCAGCGGGTACAGCGGCGAATCGGTGGGCTGGCGCGGTTTGTGGTCGCGGCGGCCTTGCTCGCGGGGTACTTCCATGCCGGCGGCGCGGGCCAGTTCCTCGACCGCCTGGGGGAAGTCCAGGTTGTCGTGGTCCATGACGAAGCCAAGGGCGTTGCCACCGGCACCGCAGCCGAAGCAGTAGTAGAACTGCTTGTCGGGGCTGACCGTGAAGGAAGGGGTCTTTTCCTTGTGGAACGGGCAGCAGGCGGAGTAGTTCTTGCCGGTCTTTTTCAGCTGGACGCGCGAACTCACCACGTCGACGATGTCGAGGCGGTTGATCAGGTCGTCAATGAAACTCTGGGGAATCAGCCCGGCCATGGCAGTCTCGTCATCTGGCAACTGGCAAGTCTAATCGCTCACGCGCCGAATGGGGCGGGTGCCGCTTGGGGAAGTGCGCGGGAAAATGTGCTCGTCGCCAGCCCGGTGGGGCCCGTCAGTCGGACGTGCACGTCTGGTCATACAACAAGGAGGACCAGCTCTGACGTTTCAGGCAGGTTGCCCATGTGCAGTTCGCAAGAAGCTTGTGCAGGGCCTTGAGCTAGCTGCTCAAGTTTGAAACGACCACTGCCATCGCCCGGCGGTTAGCCGGGCAGGGCAGAAGCTTTGCGTAGAACGCCTGTATTAGTACAGACGAACGGCGCGGCGCTGTTCGCGCTGAACTTTCTTGGCGTGACGCTTAACAGCAGCAGCTGCTTTGCGCTTACGCTCGGCGGTCGGCTTCTCGTAAAACTCGCGGCTACGAACTTCAGCCAGTACACCGGCTTTTTCGCAGGAGCGCTTGAAACGACGCAGAGCTACGTCGAAGGGTTCGTTCTCTTTAACTTTGACGGCTGGCATCCAGGGCTACCTTAATTCATTACCGGGGTAGACGTGCTCCTGGCAAAACAAAGGTGTGCTGGAGAACGTCGGTTTTCAAGGGTTGCGGATGTTAACCCTTAGCAAGCCGGAATGCAAAGCCTCTGATCGAAAACCGCTGGTCGGCATCCGACACGAGGACTATCATGCGCGGCTTCGAATTCAGCCCCCACAAGGGACGAGCCCATGCTAGTACTGGGATTGGAAACATCCTGCGACGAAACTGGCGTCGCATTATATGACAGCGAGCGTGGTTTGTTGGCCGACGCACTGTTCAGCCAGATCGACCTGCACCGCGTGTTCGGCGGCGTGGTACCCGAGCTTGCCTCGCGTGACCACGTCAAGCGCATGCTGCCGCTCATCCGCCAGGTGCTGGACGAGGCAGGCTGCGTTGCCACCGAAATCGACGCCATTGCCTACACCGCCGGCCCTGGCCTGGTCGGTGCCTTGCTGGTGGGGGCGTCCTGTGCGCAGGCGCTGGCCTTTGCCTGGGACATCCCGGCGATTGGCGTGCACCATATGGAAGGCCACCTGCTGGCGCCCATGCTGGAGCAGAACCCGCCCGAGTTTCCGTTCGTCGCCTTGTTGGTATCGGGCGGCCACACCCAGCTGGTGCGCGTCGATGGCATCGGCCAGTACGAGCTGTTGGGCGAGAGCCTGGACGACGCCGCCGGCGAAGCGTTCGACAAGACGGCCAAGCTGATCGGCCTGAACTACCCTGGTGGCCCGGAAATCGCTCGCCTGGCCGAGCGCGGTGTGCCGGGGCGCTTCGTGTTCCCGCGGCCGATGACCGACCGCCCGGGCCTGGAGTTCAGCTTCAGCGGCCTGAAAACCTTCGCCCTGAACACCTGGCAACAGTGCCGCGATGCTGGTGACGACAACGAACAAACCCGTTGCGACCTGTCCCTGGCGTTCCAGCAGGCGGTGGTGGAGACTCTTACCATCAAGTGCAAGCGGGCGCTGAAACAGACCGGCCTCAAGCGCCTGGTCATCGCCGGTGGTGTCAGCGCCAA
This sequence comes from Pseudomonas oryzicola, assembly GCF_014269185.2. Taxonomy (NCBI): domain Bacteria; kingdom Pseudomonadati; phylum Pseudomonadota; class Gammaproteobacteria; order Pseudomonadales; family Pseudomonadaceae; genus Pseudomonas; species Pseudomonas oryzicola. Next base: position 47,499 of record NZ_JABWRZ020000004.1, on the reverse strand, counting down.
CAAGGCCTTGCGTGCGTCCCTCGAGGACATGCTCGCCAGCATCAAGGGCAACGTGTACTACGCGCGCCCGCAGTTCTGCACCGACAACGGCGCGATGATCGCCTACGCTGGTTGCCAGCGGTTGCTGGCCGGGCAGCAGCAGGACCTGGCAATCAGCGTGCAGGCACGCTGGCCGATGGAGCAGTTGCCGCCGGTCTGACGGCTAGAAATGGCGTTCGCGGCCGGCGAACAGGTCACGCAGGTTGCTGCGGTGACGCCATACGATCATGACCGTCAGCACGCTGATCGGCAGCAGGGCCTCTGGCTCGCGCCACGCCAGCAAGGGCAAGGTCAGCGGCGTTGCAATCAGCGCCGCCAGCGAGCTGGTACGGGTGAGGTAGAAGGTCAGCAGCCAGGCGCCGATCGCCAGCATCGCGGCCGGGAAGTACAGGGCCATGAGCATGCCGGCGGCGGTCGCCACGCCCTTGCCGCCGCGGAAGCGGAAGTACAGCGGGAACAGGTGGCCCAGCACTGCGCACACGCCAACCCAGGCTTGCGCTTGCAGGTCCAGCCCGGCAAGGCGGGCGAGCCATACCGGCAACAGGCCCTTGCACAGGTCGCCGAGCAGGGTCAGGATCGCCAGCTTGCGGCCTGCCAGGCGTAGCATGTTGGTGGCGCCGGCATTGCCTGAACCGCTGGAACGCGGGTCCGGGCTGCCCGCGAGGCGGCTTAGGACGATGGCGAAGGACAGCGAGCCGAGCAGGTAGGCGAGCAGCGCCAGTAACCAAAACATGCTAACTATTCCGGGCGAGGACGCCCTGATTCTAACGGCGCCAGTCGCCCTTGTCGTGCTGTGGAGAGAAGTGCTTGGACAGAGTGTTCATCGAAGGCCTGGAAGTCGATACCGTCATCGGTGCCTATGACTGGGAGCGGGATATTCGCCAATGCTTGCGCCTGGACCTGAGCTTCGCCTGGGACAACCGCCCGGCTGCGGCCGGTGATGACCTGAGCCTGGCGCTGGATTACGCCAGTGTGTCGGCGCGTATCCAGGCGTTTGCCGAGCAGGCCCGTTTCGAACTGGTGGAAACCTTTGCCGAGCGCCTGGTGGCAACGCTGATGGAAGAGTTCCACATCCCATGGGTGCGGTTGAAGCTGACCAAACCGGGTGCGGTGCCTGCGGCCCGTGGTGGTGTTGGCGTGGAGATCGAGCGCGGATGTCTCTGAGCACGGTGTACCTGGGCCTTGGCAGCAACATCGACCGCGAGGCGCACTTGTGCGCCGGGCTCGATGCTTTGGCCGGCATCCTGACCGGTATGCGCTGTTCGCCGGCATTCGAAAGCCAGGCGGTGGGCATCAAGAGCGGGCCGTTCATCAACTTCGTGGTGACCGGGCAGACGGCGCTGCCGTTGATCGAACTGGACCGCCGGCTGAAGTTCATCGAGGCTGACAACGGCCGCTATGCACCGGACCGCAAGGGGCTGCCGCTGGATATCGATGTGCTGATGTATGACGACTTGCTCGGCACCTTCGATGGGCTTGTGCTGCCCCGTGCCGAAATTCTGAAGAATGCCTTCGTGCTGTGGCCGCTATCGCTGCTGGCGCCCGACCTGGTGCATCCGGGGGTAGACAAGAGCATGGCGCAGTTGTGGCAGGAGGCGCGGATTGACCAGGTACTGGCGCCGGTTGCCTTTGAATGGCGTGGGTTGCAGCTGACTCCGGCTTGAGCCTGTACCAGCCCTTCCGCGGCTTTGGCCGCGAAAGGGCTGGTAGGTCTAACTACGCTGGTAAACCTCAAGCGCTTCCAACCGCTCAGCCTTGAGCGCTTCGCCCAGTGCCTGGCCAGTCAGCCCGGCCTGCACCAGCGGTTTCACATCCACCGCCCGCGCTGCCGCTGCCGCACCTCGCAGGTAATCGGCCTGTGGATAACCTGCCTTGCCCTCGCCGAATGCGGTCATCTGGCAAGCGACCAGGAAGTCCTCGAACCGCTGCGGCCGCCGGTACACATCGAACTTCTGTAGCAGTTCCAGCAGCGCCATCGCTGGCAACGCCAGCGCCTGGTTGCCTTGCGCCAGGCATTCCCCGGTCAGCAACGCCAGCTCCTGGCATTCCCGCGGCGCCTTGAGACGCTGGTTGACGGCTTTGATCGAGGCAGGGGCCAGCCCGTGCAGCAGGCAGGCCCAGCGTACGTGCAGGGGCTGCTCATGCAGCGCAGCCTGCTCCAGCGCCACCAGTGCCTGGGTATCGTCTTCAAGTTCGGGCAGCAGCTCCGGCAGCGCGCCACAGGCCTGCAGTACCTGGAAGAACACCTGCGGCTGCGCTTCCATCAGCGCCCGCTCGATTTCCTTCCAGCTGCGTTCGGCAGTCAGCGCCTGCAGCTCGCCCGAAGCACTTATCTGGCGCATCAGCTCCAAGGTTTCCCCGGCCACCCGGAAACCCAGCGGTGCATAACGGGCAGCGAAGCGCGCAACGCGCAGCACGCGCAGTGGATCTTCGGCAAATGCCGGTGAAACGTGGCGTAACAGGCGCTGATCGAGATCATTCTTGCCGTGATAGGGGTCGTACAAGACACCCGCTTCGTCCTCGGCCATCGCATTGATGGTCAGGTCGCGGCGTATGAGGTCTTCTTCCAGCGTCACGTCGGGGCTGGCGTGAAAGGTGAAGCCACCGTAGCCACGCCCGCTCTTGCGCTCGGTGCGCGCGAGGGCGTATTCCTCGCCGGTTGTCGGGTGCAGAAACACCGGGAAGTCGGCGCCGACCGGGCGGTAGCCCTTGGCGTGCATTTCCTCGACCGTGGCGCCGACCACCAGCCAGTCGATATCGCTGACAGGGCGGCCGAGCAGGCGGTCGCGCACGGCGCCGCCGACTTTGTAGATGTGCATATGCAGCTCTCCATAACTGCCGACAGGATAACCCGTCGGCAGTCATGGCGTTGCATCAGAGGTGGTGGATGACGGCCAGGTCCATGCGCCCGTAGTCGGCGTTTTCGCCGTGCTCGCCGCGCGGTGGCATATGGTGGGTCTTCATCACCTGGTCGCCCTGCACGGTCTCCAGGTGAATGTCGAAACCCCACAGGCGGTGCAGGTGCTTGAGCACTTCATCGGTGGAGTCGCCCAGCGGTTTACGGTTGTGTTGTTGGTGGCGCAGGGTCAGCGAGCGGTCACCGCGGCGATCGACGCTCCAGATCTGCACGTTCGGTTCGCGGTTGCCCAGGTTGTATTGCGCCGCCAGTTGTTCGCGAATGATGCGGTAGCCGGCCTCGTCATGAATGGCGGGCACCAGCAGGTCGTCGCGCTGGTCATCATCGAGGATGCTGAACAGCTTGAGGTCACGCATCACCTTGGGTGACAGGTACTGCAGGATGAAGCTCTCGTCCTTGAAGCTGCTCATGGCAAACTTGATGGTAGAAAGCCAGTCACTGCCGGCAATGTCGGGGAACCAGCGGCGATCTTCCTCGGTCGGGTTTTCACACATGCGGCGGATGTCGGTGTACATCGCAAAGCCCAGTGCGTACGGGTTGATGCCGTTGTAGTACGGGCTGTCGAAGCCAGGCTGGAACACCACGCTGGTGTGCGACTGCAGGAACTCCATCATGAAGCCCTCGGTGATCAGCCCTTCGTCGTACAGGTCGTTCATCAGGGTGTAGTGCCAGAACGTCGCCCAGCCTTCGTTCATGACCTGGGTCTGGCGCTGCGGATAGAAGTACTGGGCAATCTTGCGCACGATGCGCACCACTTCACGTTGCCAAGGCTCCAGTAGCGGGGCGTTCTTCTCGATGAAATACAGGATGTTTTCCTGTGGTTCGGCGGGGAAGCGTGCATCATCGCGTTCATTGCCTTTGTCGGCGCTTTTCGGGATGGTCCGCCACAGGTCGTTGATCTGCCGTTGCAGGTGCTCTTCGCGTTCCTTCTGCCGGCGCCGTTCCTCTTCGGCGGAAATGGGGTAGGGGCGCTTGTAGCGGTCGACGCCATAGTTCATCAGGGCATGGCAGGAGTCGATCAGGTCCTCTACGGCATCGATGCCATGGCGCTCCTCGCACTGGGCGATGTACTGCTTGGCGAACACCAGGTAGTCGATGATCGAACTGGCGTCGGTCCAGGTCCGGAACAGGTAGTTGCCCTTGAAAAAGCTGTTATGGCCGTAGCAGGCATGGGCGATCACCAATGCCTGCATGCACATGGTGTTTTCTTCCATCAGGTAGGCAATGCACGGGTCGGAGTTGATCACGATTTCGTAGGCCAGGCCCATCTGGCCACGGCTGTAGGACTTTTCCGTGCTGAGGAACTGTTTGCCATAGGACCAGTGGTGATAGCCCAGCGGCATGCCGACCGAGGCGTAGGCGTCCATCATCTGCTCGGCGGTAATCACCTCGATCTGGTTGGGGTAGGTGTCCAGGGCGTAACGCTCGGCCAGGCGGCTGATTTCCCGGTCGTAAGTCTGGATCAGTTCGAACGTCCACTCGGACCCGGTGGAAATGGGTTGGCGTCTCTGTGCTCTGGCGGTCATGTGGCTAACCTGCGCTGGAAGAGTTCACGGAAGACCGGGTAGATGTCGCCGGCCGATACCAGCTGCTGCTGGGCGAACGTGTCGGGGAAGGCTTCGCCGATGCGCTCGTATTCGTACCACAGCGCCTGGTGCTCACGTGGGGTGATCTCGACGTAAGTGTAGTACTGCACATGCGGCATGATCTGCTTGGACAGGATCTCGCGGCAGATCGGCGAGTCGTCGTTCCAGTTGTCGCCGTCGGAGGCCTGGGCGGCGTAGATGTTCCAGTCGCTGGCCGGGTAGCGCTCGGCCATGATTTCCTGCATCAGCTTGAGTGCACTGGAAACGATGGTGCCGCCGGTTTCCCGCGAATAGAAGAATTCTTCCTCGTCGACTTCACGGGCGCTGGTGTGGTGGCGGATGAATACCACTTCGATGCGGTCGTAGTTCCGCTTGAGGAACAGGTACAGCAGGATGAAGAAGCGCTTGGCAATGTCTTTGGTGGCCTGGGTCATCGACCCGGACACGTCCATCAGGCAGAACATCACCGCCTTGGAGCTGGGGTTGGGCTGCTTGACCAGCAGGTTGTACTTGAGGTCGAAGGTATCGAGGAAGGGCAGGCGGTTGATGCGTGCCTTCAGGCGTTCGATTTCCTGTTCGATTTCCTGGATATCGGTAAAGTTGTCCGGTTCCTCGATCTTCAGGCGGGCGAGTTCCTTCTGCGCCTCGCGCAGCAGGGCGCGGCTGCTGCCGGTGAGGGCGATACGCCGGGCATGGGCCGAGCGCAGGGTGCGCACGATATTGATGCGTGACGGGTTGCCTTCGTTGGCGATACCGGCGCGCACGGTCTTGAAGGTGTCGGCACCGGTCAGGTGGCGTTTGACCAGGTTGGGCAGTTCGAGGTCTTCGAACATGAATTCGAGAAATTCTTCCTGGGTGATCTGGAAGACGAAATCGTCCATGCCTTCGCCGGAATTACCGGCTTTGCCACGGCCGCTGCCACCTCCACCCCCTTGCGGCCTGGGAATGTGCTCACCGGCGGTGAATTCCTTGTTGCCCGGGTGGACGATGGTCTGTTTGCCTCCGCGACCATGGTGCAGCACCGGTTCGTCGATATCGCGCCCCGGAATGCTGATCTGCTCGCCATGTTCCATGTCCATGATGGAACGGCGGCTCACCGCCTCTTCGACGGCTTTCTTGATGTGTTCGCGGTACCGCCGCAGAAAGCGCTGGCGGTTGACCGTGCTCTTGTTCTTGCCGTTCAGGCGTCGGTCTATAACGTAGCTCATGGTCCCTCCGGTAGCTGGAGCAGCTGCAAGCCACAAGCTTCAAGCTGCAAGAAAGAGCAGCCACCGCGGCTGCAAGCTGCGACGCCGGGCTTGCGCTCGGCGCCGTACAGCCTGGAGCTTGCGGCTTGTAGCTTGCCGCTTTATTGCGATTTCCTGACCCGCAGGTACCATTCCGACAGCAGACGAACCTGTTTGTCGGTGTAGCCACGCTCCACCATGCGCGTGACGAAGTCGTTGTGTTTCTGTTGGTCCTCCTTGCTGGCCTTGGCGTTGAAGCTGATGACTGGCAGCAGGTCCTCGGTGTTGGAGAACATTTTCTTCTCGATCACCACCCGCAGCTTTTCATAGCTCAGCCAGCTCGGGTTTTTGCCATTGTTGTTGGCGCGGGCACGCAGCACGAAGTTGACGATTTCGTTGCGGAAATCTTTCGGGTTGCTGATGCCGGCCGGCTTCTCGATCTTCTCCAGCTCTTCGTTGAGGGCGATACGGTTGAGGATTTCGCCGGTTTCCGGGTCGCGGTACTCCTGGTCCTGGATCCAGAAGTCGGCGTACAGCACGTAGCGGTCGAAGATGTTCTGGCCGTACTCGCTGTAGGACTCCAGGTACGCAGTCTGAATTTCCTTGCCGATGAACTCGATGTAGCGCGGCGCCAGGTACTCCTTCAGGTAGCGCAGGTAGCGTTCGCGCACTTCGGCCGGGAACTGTTCCTGCTCGATCTGCTGCTCCAGTACATACAGCAGGTGCACCGGGTTGGCGGCCACTTCATGCGGGTCGAAGTTGAACACCTTGGACAGGATCTTGAAGGCGAAGCGGGTCGACAGACCGTTCATGCCCTCGTCGACGCCTGCGGCATCGCGGTATTCTTGGATCGACTTGGCCTTTGGATCGGTATCCTTGAGGTTCTCCCCGTCGTACACCCGCATTTTCGAGTAGATGTTGGAGTTTTCCGGCTCCTTCAGGCGCGACAGCACGGTGAACTGCGCCAGCATCTTCAGTGTGTCCGGGGCGCAGTGGGCCTTGGCCAGCGAACTGTTGACCAGCAGCTTGTCGTAGATCTTGATCTCATCGCTGACGCGCAGGCAGTACGGCACCTTGACGATGTAGATCCGGTCGATGAACGCCTCGTTGTTCTTGTTGTTGCGGAAGGTGTGCCACTCCGATTCGTTGGAGTGGGCCAGGAGTATCCCGGAGTAGGGGATGGCACCGAGGCCTTCGGTACTGTTGTAGTTGCCTTCCTGGGTGGCGGTGAGCAACGGGTGCAGGACCTTGATCGGGGCCTTGAACATTTCGACGAATTCCATCAGGCCCTGGTTGGCCCGGCACAGCGCGCCCGAATAGCTGTAGGCGTCGGCATCGTTCTGCGGGAATTCCTCGAGCTTGCGGATATCCACCTTGCCGACCAGGGCCGAGATGTCCTGGTTGTTCTCGTCACCCGGTTCGGTCTTGGCGATGGCGATCTGGTTGAGGATCGAGGGGTACAGCTTCACCACCTTGAACTTGCTGATGTCGCCGCCGAACTCCTGCAGGCGCTTGGTGGCCCAAGGCGACATGATGGTGTTCAGGTAGCGCCGCGAGATGCCGTACTCTTCCTCGAGGATGGCCCCGTCTTCGCTGGCATTGAACAGGCCCAATGGCGACTCGAATACCGGCGAGTCCTTGATGGCGTAGAACGGTACCTTTTCCATCAGCTGCTTGAGTTTTTCCGCCAGCGACGACTTACCGCCGCCCACCGGGCCCAGCAGATAGAGGATCTGTTTCTTCTCTTCCAGGCCTTGGGCGGCATGGCGGAAGTACGAGACGATCTGGTCGATGCACTCTTCCATGCCATGGAAGTCGGCAAAGGCCGGATAGCGGCGGATGACCTTGTTGGAGAAAATCCGCGACAGCCTGGAGTTGGTAGAGGTGTCGATCAGCTCTGGCTCACCGATGGCCAGCAACAGGCGTTCGGCCGCCGATGCGTAGGCACTGCGATCCTCTTTGCACAGCTCGAGGTACTCCTGCAGCGTTAATTCTTCCTGGCGCGTTGACTCGAAACGTTGTTGGAAGTGGCTAAAAATACTCATGACGTCACCTCGCTCGATACGTGGAGACGACGCCGGATCAGTCAGCTGATGCTGGCACGCAACCGGGTTCCCGATTGCTGTATACCCCCCAAACACCCTGTAACGCTACCGATGACCCGCACGCCGGTGTACCGGCTCTCCCCTTTTTCTGGATGGCCTGCGCTTAAGAATAGTTGGTTATCCGCAAGGTCAAGGGCGAGGGGCGGAGAAGTTGTGGGCGACCGTTCGTCAGATAAGCCGCGAGCCCGCACAGGGCGCGGGCTCCAGTGTAGATGAAAAAATTATTCGGCAGTGCCCTGGGCGGTCTCGGCCGGGTAGGTGGCGCGCCACAGTTCGAAGCCGCCGTCAACGCTGTAAACGTCGGAAAACCCCTGATTGGCCAGGTAGGCTGCGGCGCTCTGGCTGGAATTGCCGTGGTAGCACACCACCAGGGTCGGGGCATCGAGGTCGGCATTGCGGATGAACTCGGCGACCGAATGGTTATCCAGATGCTTGGCACCGGTAATGTGGCCGGCGGCGAAAGCCTGGGGGTCGCGAATGTCGACGACGACCGCACCTTGTTGCTTGCGAAGCTCCAAGGCCTGCTCGGGAGGGATGCGCTTGAATTCGCTCATGGGTACTACTTCCTTCAGGTGTGGTCGTTGAGTGTAGTGGGTTGTGCCGGTTGGCGCAGGGTGCCGTCGTCGGCGCAATCACAGCGGTGATATTCGCCGCTGTCGACGTTGTACAGGGTCATGGCGCCACCCCATACGCAGCCGGTGTCCAGGGCAATGATGCCAGGTTGGTCGACCTGACCCTGCAGGGCTGCCCAGTGGCCAAAGATGATCTTCACGTGGCGTGAACGGCGGTCCTTGTGGGCGAACCAGGGCTTGTAGCCTTTGGGGGCGGTTTCCAGGCCTTCCTTGCTCTTGAGGTCGAGCTTGCCCTCGGCGGTGCAGAAGCGCATGCGCGTAAGGTAGTTGGTGATGACCCGCAGGCGTTCGATGCCGCAGAGGTTCTTGCTCCACTTGCTTGGCTCGTTGCCGTACATGCCGTCCAGGTATTGCTTCAGGCGACTGTCGTCGCGCAGTACCTCTTCGACTTCGCCGGCCAGGGCCAGGGCTTTGCCCAAGGTCCATTGCGGTGGAATGCCGGCATGAACCAGGGCAATACCCCGGGGCTCGTCGTAGTGCAGCAGCTTTTGCTGGCGCAGCCAGTCGAACAGCTGGTCGGCGTCCGGCGCCTCGATGATTTCGCGCAGGGTGTCGCTTTTCTTCAGGCGCTCGACGTTATGCCAGACGGCCAGCAGGTGCAGGTCATGGTTGCCTAGCACGCAGACCAGCGACTGGCGGATCGAATAAAGGAACCGCAGGGTTTCCAGCGACTCGGGGCCGCGGTTGACCAGATCGCCGACCAGCCACAGGCGGTCGACCGTGGGGTTGAAACTGACGCGTTCGAGCAGGCACTTGAGTGGCTGCAGGCAGCCCTGCAAATCTCCGACAGCGTAGGTAGCCATCAGTGCAGCGCCCCGGGCACCGCCAGGCGGAAGGGCGCGATCTGGGCATCGAAGCGTTTGCCGTCTTCGGCGAACATCTGGTAGCTGCCCTGCATGGTGCCTACGCGGGTGCTGATCACGGCGCCGCTGCTGTAGGTGTGGCTCTGGCCGGGGGCGATGTTGGGCTGCTGGCCGACCACGCCGGCACCGCGAACTTCCTCGACCTCGCCGTCACCGTTGGTGATCAGCCAGTGGCGCGACAGCAGCTTGGCGTTGAGCGAGCCGTTGTTCTGCACGGTGATGGTGTAGGCGAAAGCGAAACGACTGTTTTCGGGGTCGGATTGTTCTTTGAGGTAGCGGGTCACGACGCTGACGTCGATCTGATAGCGGGGGTCGGACATGCAAGGGCCTTGGGAAAAAACTGACGCAATAATGCAGTCTAGGCCATTGAGCGGTGGGAGGGCCAGCGGTGTGGCGGCTTGGGGATATCTATAGTCGGTACCGGCCTCTTCGCGGGCGTGCCGGCGAAGAGGCTGATCCAGGCTGTCAGGCCTGCTGGTCGGCCAGTTGGTCAGCCAGGCGCACGAAGGCCGCCAGGTCCAGCTGTTCAGGGCGCAGGCTGCCGTCCACCCCTGCTGCCTCGATGGCTGCGCTGTCGAGCAGGCCTTTCATGGTATTGCGCAGGGTCTTGCGGCGCTGGTTGAACGCTTCACGTACCACGCGCTCCAGCAGTTGTGCATCCTTGGCCGGATGTGGCAACACTTCGTGCGGTACCAGGCGAACGATGGCCGAGTCCACTTTCGGCGGTGGATTGAAGGCACCCGGGCCAACGTTGAACAGGTGTTCGACCCGGCAGTGGTACTGCACCATGATCGACAAACGCCCCCAGTCGCCACCGCCAGGGCCGGCGGCCATGCGCTCGACCACTTCCTTCTGCAACATGAAATGCATGTCGCGGATCAGCCCGGCGTGGCTGAGCAGGTGGAAGATCAGCGGGGTGGAAATGTTGTAGGGCAGGTTGCCTACTACCTTCAGGCTGCGCGGTGGGACGTCCAGCTGGTTGAAGTCGAACTTCAGGGCGTCGCCCTGGTGCAGGCGGAAGTTGCTGCGGTTGGCGAACTTGTGCTGCAGGATCGGCACCAGGTCCTTGTCCAGTTCCACCACGTCCAGCTGTGCGCCGCTGCCCAGCAGGCCTTCGGTCAGGGCACCCTGGCCCGGGCCGATCTCCAGCAGGTGCTCACCGGCCTTGGCGTTGATGGCACGCAGGATGCGGTCGATGATGCCTGCGTCGTGCAGGAAGTTCTGGCCGAAGCGCTTGCGCGCCCGGTGTTGGTATTGCTCGTTCATGGTCGGTTCTCGGCCATCTGGTAGGCGGTGTCCAGCGCGACGCGCAGGCTGCCGGTGTCGATCTTGCCGGTACCGGCAAGGTCCAGGGCGGTGCCATGGTCAACCGACGTGCGGATGATCGGCAGACCCAGGGTCACGTTCACGGCTGCGCCAAAGCCTTTGTACTTGAGTACGGGCAGGCCCTGGTCGTGATACATCGCCAGCACTGCATCGCAGTGCTCCAGATATTTGGGGGTAAACAGGGTATCGGCCGGCAGCGGCCCGCGCAGGTCCATGCCCTCGGTGCGCAAGCGGGCCAGGGTCGGCTCGATGATGTCGATTTCCTCGCGGCCCAGGTGGCCACCTTCACCCGCATGCGGGTTGAGGCCGCACACCAGGATGCGCGGGTTGGCAATGCCGAACTTGTCACGCATGTCCGCGTGCAGGATGCGTGTCACACGTTCGACGCGTTCGGCAGTGATGGCGTCGGCAATGTCGCGCAGTGGCAGGTGCGTGGTCACCAGGGCGACGCGCAGGCCGTGGGTGGCGAGCATCATCACCACTTGTGCGGTGTGGGTCAGTTCGGCAAGGAATTCGGTATGCCCGGAGAAGGCGATGCCGCTTTCATTGATGACCCCCTTGTGCACAGGCGCGGTAATCATCCCGGCGAAGTGCCCGTCCAGGCAGCCTTGCCCGGCGCGCCTCAGGGTTTGCAACACGAACGTGGCATTGGCCTTGTCGAGCTGACCTGGCACTACCGGGGCCGCCAGGGGCGTATCCCAGACGTACAGGCTACCCGCCGGTGCCGGCTGTTCGGGCCATTGGCCCGGCGCTACCGGTAACAGGTTGACGGCCAGCCCCAGCTGGGTGGCCCGCTCGGCGAGCAGGTCACGGCTGGTGATGGCGATCAGGGGGTGGGGCTGGGCGTCTGCGGCGAGCAGCAGGCACAGGTCGGGACCTATGCCGGCTGGTTCGCCGGGGGTGACGGCGAAGCGCAGAGGCTTCACTGGGTGGCCTGGTCAGCGCCAGGCAGCTTGATTTCAACGTAGGCTTCGTCGCGAATCTGGCGCAGCCAGGTCTGCAGCTCTTCGTCGTACTTGCGATTGCGCAATACGTTCATGGCCTGCTGTTCGCGAGCCTGCTCGGTGCTGTCGGTGGCGCGGCGGCCCAGCACTTCCAGGACATGCCAGCCGTACTGGGTCTTGAACGGACGGGTGACTTCGCCTTGGGTGGCGTTGGCCATCTGCTCGCGGAACTCCGGTACCAGGCTGTTCGGGTCCACCCAGTTGAGGTCGCCGCCGTTGAGCGCCGAGCCCGGGTCTTCCGAGAAGCTCTTCGCCAGTTCGCCGAAGTCTTCGCCGTTCTTGATACGCTCGTACAGGCGCTCGGCCAGTTGCTCGGTGGCCGCTTCGCTGCGGATTTCGCTCGGCTTGATCAGGATATGGCGCACGTGCACTTCGTCACGCAGCACGTTCTCGCTGCCGCCACGCTTCTCCTCGAGCTTGAGGATGATGAAGCCGTTGGGGATGCGGATCGGCTGGGTGATTTCGCCAACCGGCATGCTGCTGAGCATCTTGGCGAAGTCCGGTGGCAACTGGCCGGCTTTGCGCCATCCCATCTCGCCGCCTTCCAGGGCGTTCTCGCTGGCTGAGTTGGCAATCGCCACCTGGCCGAAGTCGGCGCCCTGGCGCAGTTGCTGGTACAGGTCACCGACCTTGCGTGCAGCCTTCTGGATATCGTCCGAGCTGGCCGCTTCCGGCGTCGGGATCAGGATGTTGGCCAGGCGGTACTCTTCCGACATCTGCATCTTGCCCAGGTCGGAGTTGAGGTAGTTCTTCACTTCCTGCTCGGACACCTGGATGCGCTCGGCCACGCGGCGCTGGCGCACGCGGCTGATGATCATCTCGCGCTTGACCTGCTCGCGGGCGTCGTCGAACGACAGGCCGTCGCGGGCCAGGGCGGCACGGAACTGGTCCAGCGACATGCCATTGCGCTGGGCAATGGTGCCGATGGCCTGGTTCAGCTCTTCGTCAGTGATGCGGATACCGGAGCGTTCGCCGATCTGCAGCTGCAGGTTCTCGACGATCAGGCGCTCCAGCACCTGCTGTTCCAGGGCGCCCGTTGGCGGCACGCCGCCGCCACGTTTGGCGATGGTCTGCTGCACCTCATGGATGCGCTGGTCCAGCTGGCTTTGCATGACCACGTCGTTGTCGACGATGGCCACCACGCGATCAAGAGGTTGCACCGCGGCATGCACCGCGCCACTCAGCAATGCAACGCCCAGCAACGCTGGACGCAGTCGATCAATAAGCTTGGTCTTCACGTTCACGGTAACCTTGAATGCCTTGGTCGAGGAAAGATTCGACCTTGTTGCCGACTACACCACCGAGGCCCTTCAGGACGATCTGAAGGAAGATGCCATGGTCGCCTTTTTCGTTCGCCGGAAGAGCCTGGCTGAAGTCGTCGTAGTCGAGCCAGTAACGGTTGATCAGGCGCAGCTTCCAGCAGCAGTTGTCGTACTCGAAACCGCCCATTGCTTCCAGGGTGCGGTTGCGATTGTAGTCATGCTGCCAGCGCGCGATGACGCTCCACTGCGGAACGATCGGCCAGATGACCGAGAAGTCATGCTGCTGGATCTTGTAGTAGTCCTTGATGTAGTTCGGGCTACCCGGTACGCCGTAGTCGCCACCGCCCACTTTCCAGGTGCCGGTCGTGGAGTCGTAGGAGATGGTGTCGTTACGGTAGCGATAACCGAGGTTGACCACCTTGTTCGGGTTGTCTTCAGGCTGGTAGTGGAACATCGCGCTGCCCGAGCGGGTGCTGCGGCTGTCCGGGTCCCAGTTGAAGTCCGAATTGAAGCGCCAGTCGCGGTTGAAGAAGTAGTTGTACATCAGCGCGTACGGGGATACGTCGGACTGCGCGTCTGTGCGTTCCTTGTAGTTGATGCCCGGCAGCTGGACCTTGCGGTCCTTGAAGTAGTACGCCTGGCCGATGCTGAAGTTCTGGCGTTCGAAGCCATTGTCCTCGATCCAGCGGGTGGTCACGCCCAGCGACAGCTTGTTCTCGTCACCGATGCGGTCGGTGCCGCTGAAGCGGTTGTCGCGGAACAGCGAGTCGTAGCTGAACAGGGTTTCACCCGAGTCGAACAGCGGGATGTCCTTCTGGTCCTCGTACGGGACGTAAAGGTAGTACATGCGCGGTTCAAGGGTTTGCTTGTAGTTGGAGCCGAACAACGACGTATTGCGGTCGAAGTAAAGCCCGCTGTCCACGCTGAAGATCGGGATATCGCGGTTCAGCGAGCTGTTGTAGCTGCCGTACGCCGGGTTGGCCGACTGCGCGATTGCCTGGGTTTTGCCTTGGCTGTCCAGATCCAGGTCGTAGTGGGTGTATGCATACTTCAGCTTGGGGGTCAGGAAGCCGTAGCTGGCTTCCATCGGCAGGCTGATCGACGGTGCGACATTGAAACGGTTGCCGTTGGCACGGGCAATACCGCTGACGTTCTGGTCCAGGCGGCGGCCTGCTGCACCGGCGGAGAAGTCGGGGTTGCCGTCTTTATCGAATACGAAGTCGTCTTTCAGGTCGCGCTCAAAACGGACTGCCTCGGTTTCGTAGGCAATATTAAGCCCACCCGGTTCGTACGGCAGCTTACCGTTGAAGGTAATCTGCGGCAGGCGATCATACGGGGTGATCTTCGAAATGGTCGCCATCTCGTAGGCATGCACGTTCAGCCGCGCGGTGTAGCTGTCGCCGCGGTAGGTCAGAGCGCCCTGCTGGTTCAGCAGGTCCTGGGTTTCGACGCCAATCTGGTCGGTTTCCAGGTCCTGGAAGTAGAACGGGTCGCTGATGTCGGTGTAGTCCACCTCGGTCATCAGGCGCTCATCCAGCCCGCCCTTGTGCTGCCAGTTGACCATCCAGCGCTGTTCTTGGTAGTCAGTCTGGTCTTTGCGGTCGTCGTTCTTGTCGTTGAGGTAAGCACCACCGAACTGGCCTTCGCTGGAAGGCGTCAGGTAGCGGAACTCGCCTTCCATCAGCAGGCCACGCTTGGTCATGTAGCGCGGGTACAACGTGGCGTCGTAGTTCGGTGCCAGGTTGAAGTAGTACGGCGTGACCAGCATGAAGCCGGTGTCGCTGGTGCTGCTGAACGATGGCGGCAGGAAGCCGGACTGGCGACGGTCGTCGATCGGGAAATAGATGTACGGTGTGTAGAACACCGGGAAATCCTTGACCCGCAGCGTGACGTTGGTCGCGGTACCGAAACCGGTGGCCGGGTTCAGGGTGATGTTGTTGCCCTTCAACTGCCAGGCGTTGCTGCCCGGTTCGCAGGTGGTGTACGTACCGTCCTTGAGGCGGATGATGGCGTTTTCGCTACGCTTGGCATACAGGGCGCTGCCGCGGATGTGCGACGTGTGCATCACGTATTCGGCGTTGTCGACCTGGGCCTCGCCGGTGTCGAGCTGGATCTGCGCCTCGTCACCGACCACCAGCGAACCGTTGTCACGGATCTTGACGTTGCCCTTGAGCTCGCCACGGTTTTCGGTCTGATAGAGGTTGGCCTCGTCGGCCTCGGCCTGCATGCTGCCCTGGCGCATCACCACGTCACCGGCGAGGGTAGCGATCTGCTGCTCCTGCTGGTACTTGGATACCTTGGCGTTGATGTAGGTTGGCGACTCGTCCTTCGGCGTGGTGTCGGCCATGCCCGGGCGGGTTGGCTCGATGTACGCACCACCACAGTACGGGCCGGTCTCGGCCAGCTGCGCGGCAGTGAGCTTTTCTCGCGGTACCCAGTCCAGGTGGCTGTAGTCTTCGCTGCGCGACTTCAGGGCGCGGCCCTTGGCCTCGGTGACCAGCATCGGGCGGTCCGCCGTTTCGCCTTCGCTCGCGGCTTCGGTACCGGTGCTGACTGCAGCACCCTCATGCACCGGGCGCGGCGGCAGGTTGTTGACTGGGGTCTTGGGCTTGCAGTCCCAACCACCGGAGGCGGACACTTGGCAGTCGAACTGTTCGGCTGCCACCACGTACGACGTGGCCAGAGGTTGCAGGGCCAGCAGACCGCCGGTTACCAGCAACGGAAACTTTCTACGAAACGCGGGGGATTTCAATGCCATCTTATTAGTCCGGGCTTCCTGCGTGCCATCTGCCCGCGTGTGGGGCCGCACGCCTCTCGATGGTCTGAAAAAGATGCTGGATAATAAAGCATGACCCGCTTGACGGCTAGGGCCGTCGGAGACCCTTGTAATGCCTGAACACGATGTACGCCTGCAACAACTGACGGTCTGGCTCGATGAGCAGCTCAATGATCTTTTCCGGAAAAACGCCTGGGGCGAAGTGCCCGCAGGCAGTCTGACCGCGGCCAGCAGCGACGCCAGCTTCCGTCGTTATTTCCGTTGGCAGGGCGCTGGGCACAGCTTCGTGATCATGGATGCGCCCCCGCCACAGGAGAACTGCCGACCGTTCGTCGCCATTGACCATCTGCTGGCCAGCGCCGACGTGCATGTACCGCTGATCCACGCCCAGGACCTGGAACGCGGCTTCCTGCTGCTGGGCGACTTGGGCCACCAGACCTACCTCGACATCATCGATGCCGACAACGCCGACGGCTTGTTTGCCGATGCCATCGACGCCCTGCTGGCCTTCCAGCGCCTGCCGATGGACGCGCCGCTGCCCAGCTACGACGACGCCCTGTTGCGCCGCGAAGTCGAACTGTTCCCCGAATGGTACGTGGGGCGTGAGCTTGGCCTGGCCTTCAGCGATGCCCAGCAAACCACCTGGCAGCGTGTCAGCCAGCTGCTGATCGACAGCGCCCTGGCCCAGCCCAGGGTGCTGGTGCACCGCGACTACATGCCGCGCAACCTGATGCAGAGCACGCCCAACCCCGGTGTGCTGGACTTCCAGGATGCGGTCTATGGCCCGGTCACCTACGACATCACCTGCCTGTTCAAGGACGCCTTCATCAGCTGGCCACAGGCACGGGTCGAAGGCTGGCTGCGTGACTACTGGCAGCAGGCACGGGCTGCCGGTATTCCGGTGCAGGCCGATTTCGAGGCATTCCAGCGCGCCAGCGACCTGATGGGTGTGCAGCGCCACCTGAAGGTGATCGGCATCTTTGCCCGTATCTGCCACCGCGATGGCAAACCACGCTACCTGGGCGACGTGCCGCGTTTCTTCGCCTATATAGAAGAGGTGATCGGTCGCCGGCCCGAATTGGCGGAGCTGGGCGAACTGATTGCCGAGTTGCAGGCCGGAGCGCGTGCATGAAGGCAATGATCCTGGCGGCGGGGAAGGGTGAGCGTATGCGCCCGCTGACCCTGCATACACCCAAACCGTTGCTCCCGGTCGCGGGCCAGCCCCTGATCGAGTATCACTTGCGCGCCCTGGCGGCGGCGGGCGTCAGCGAGGTGGTGATCAACCATGCCTGGCTTGGCCAGCAGATCGAAGACCACCTGGGTGATGGCAGTCGCTTCGGCCTGAGCATCCGCTATTCGCCCGAAGGCGAGCCGCTGGAAACCGGCGGTGGCATCTTCAAGGCCTTGCCACTGCTGGGCGACGCGCCGTTCCTGCTGGTGAACGGCGATGTCTGGACCGACTATGACTTCACGCACCTGCAGGCTCCCTTGCAGGGCCTGGCTCACCTGGTCCTGGTTGATAATCCGGGCCACCATGGCCGCGGCGACTTCCGCCTGGTGGGCGGGCAGGTAGTGGATGGTGACGACGCGCCTGGTACGCTGACTTTCAGTGGCCTTTCGATATTGCACCCGGCGCTGTTCGAGGGCTGCCAACCGGGTGCCTTCAAGCTTGCACCGCTACTGCGCCAGGCCATGGCGGCAGGGCAGGTGAGTGGCGAACACTACCGTGGGCACTGGGTGGATGTCGGTACCCTCGAGCGCCTGGCCGAGGCCGAGCGCCTGATCGGCGAGCGTGCCTGACATGTGGTGGCCAAGCACGGTGATTGGCGCCGGTGCCGGCTTTGCCGTTGCCAGCATCCCCGGTGCCTTGCTCGGCGCATTGCTCGGTCAGTTCATTGACCGCCGCCTGCGTTTGCAGGGCTGGGAAGACCTGCGCGAACGCCTGGGCGGGCGCCCGGCCTTGCAGGATGACGAGTTGCTGTTCGTGATGCTCGGCCGCCTGGCCAAGTGCGATGGCCGGGTGGCCGAGCAGCATATTCAGCAGGCGCGTCAGGAAATGGTGCGCCTGGACCTGGCCGAAGAAGCCCGGCTGCGTGCGATTGCCGCGTTCAACCGCGGCAAGGCGGGCAAGGACCGGCTGGGTGGGCACTTGCGGCGTATCCGGCAACAGCCACATGCGGCGGAAGGCACCCTGCGTGCCTGTTGGCGCATGGTCTGGGCTGACGGCAAGATGGGCAACAAGGAGCGCGAGTTGCTGCTGGAGTGGGGGCACAAACTGGGCCTGAGCCGGCGACAGGTCCAGGCCATGTCGCTGGAGTACGAGCCGCGCAGGGCTGCCGGTGCCCGCGAGGTACCCATGACCTACGCGGCCGCGCTGAAGCTGCTGGCAGTCGAGGCAGACACCGAGGGCGACAAGATCAAGCAGGCCTATCGTCGGCTGGTCAGCCGCCATCATCCGGACAAGCTGGCGGGCACGGGGGCGAGCGAGGCACAGCTGCGTGAAGCGACCGAGCGTACGCGGGAGTTGCACCAGGCCTATGCCTTGATCCGCAAGCGACGCGGCCTGTAAAAGCCTGCGCGGCACTTGTAGGAGCGGCTTCAGCCGCGATCACCGGCACAGCCGCTGCCA
Source organism: Pseudomonas oryzicola (assembly GCF_014269185.2). NCBI lineage: Bacteria > Pseudomonadati > Pseudomonadota > Gammaproteobacteria > Pseudomonadales > Pseudomonadaceae > Pseudomonas > Pseudomonas oryzicola. The sequence goes on along the minus strand of NZ_JABWRZ020000004.1, from coordinate 29,134 downwards.
TACACCGCGTCGCCTGCATCGCGGATAAATCCGCTCCTACAGACTCATCCACCCCCGCACCCGGCGGAACAGCTGCTCTTGTTCTGCCGCCTTGTTCCCCGGCATGGCAATCAGCGACAACTGCCGGTACTGGCTGTCCTTCTGCCGCTTGCTGGCCTGCAGGCGCTGCGCGGCCGCATTGCGGTCAGCGCTGCGGGTGGCGTAGTAGATATCGGCAGTGGGCACTCTCAGGGTGGGGACCAGGCTTTCCAGGTCATGCTCCACCCGCGCCGGTGTCTGCGCAGCCACCAGCACCAGTTTTTGCACCTGCGGTGGCTGCATCTCGCTGAGGTAGCGGGCCGCCCAATACGCGCCGCTGCCATGGCCGATCAACACGATGCTGCGGGCGTTATGCTGCTGCGCAAACGCCACAGCAGCGTCCAGGCGCGCGAAGATGCGCGCGGCATCGGCCGGGTCGGTTTGCTCGCTGGCCTGTTCGGCATCAGTGCTTTCTGCAGTGTCGGCATCGGCCGCGGTGGCTTGGGCGACGTTGGCGTTGGCATCGGCCGGCAGGTCCTTGGCCGGGGCGCTTTCGCCCTGCTCTGGCGCTGGCTTGGCAGCTGGCTTGGCTTCGACCCGCGCCTGTGGGCTGTCGGCGAGCAGGTCGGGCAGGCTGATGCTCAGGCTGTGCCAGCCGACATCGGGGAACTTGCGCCGCAGCGGGCCGACCGCGGTTGGCCAATCGGCCGTTTCGCCGGCGCCGGGCACGATGATGACGGCGCCCTGCGGGTCGCTGTCGTTGGCCGGTTTCCACAGCGCCAGGAAGCTGTCGGCACCGCCTTGCAGCGTCTGCTGCTCGGCCTTGGGCACCAGCCGTTCGAGCGCCTGGGCGTCCTCCTGGCTACGCTCCAGCAACGGCGGGCGCGGGGCAGGGGCAGCCGGGGCTTCGCTGGTGACAGGTGGTTGTTCGGCATCGGCGGCAAAGACGCCTAGTGGAAGGAACGAGGCCAGGCAGCACATTGCCAGCGTCGTGCGATAAAGTGTGGACATGAGTCAACCCAAGGCCAGAATGATACCGGCAGCCTAATAGTATTTGCCCGTGACGGCCATGCTGCATGGCCGCCTTTGCCAAGACGAGCGTGTAGATGAAGCGATTGCGTCGCCTGTTGGTTATCGGCTGTTTATGGCTGCCCTTGATTGCATTGGCCAAGTCCGAGGCGCTGCCATCGGTAGTGCTGGAGCCTGCGCAGCAGCAATGGCTGGACACGCATCGCAGCCTGCGCGTGGGCTTGGTGCTGCAGGCACCCTACGCGCAGTTCGACCGGCGTCTGCAACAACTGTATGGGGCCAATGTGGAGTTGGTCAGCAGCCTCGCGCAGGCGCTGCACCTGGACCTGACCTGGCGCAATTTCGCTGACCAGGCCAGCCTTGAGCACGCCCTGCAGGCGGGTGAGATCGACTTTGCCCCGGGCCTGACCCAGACCCCGATGAGCTTGCGCCTGTGGCTGTTCAGCGACCCGTACATGCGTGTACCGCAACTGGTGGTGGGGCCGCGTACCGGGGCGATGGCCGTAGAGCTGGAAAAACTCGAAGCCGAGCAGCGTGTGGCGGTACGCATGCCCAGCCAGCTGGCGGACTACCTGCGCGCCAACTACAACAACCTCAACCTGCAAGGGGTGCCCAACGAGCGCGAGGCGTTGCAGTTGGTAGTGGGCGGCCAGGCCAGTTTCGCGGTGCTGGATGAAGCCCAGCTCAGCCGGCTTTCACGGGAAAGCGAGTTCGGCGAGCTGGCGGTGGTTGGTGACATCGGCTTGCCGCAGTTGCTACGCATCGGTTCGCGGCGCGACTGGCCGCTGCTGGCGGATGTGCTTGAGCGTGGCCTGCAGGCGCTGCCAGCCAAGGAGCTGGAGCAACTGCACCGGCGTTGGCTGCAACCGAAGTACCCGCGCCTTAGCGAGTCGACCGGTTTCTGGCAGAACCTCGCCTTGCTGTCCGGCATGTTGCTGCTGTGCGCGCTGGCTACGCTGGTGTGGCAGCGCCGACAGCAGCGCCAGCTCGAGCGCAGCCTGCTGGCCACGCGCGAGAGCCTGGCAGAGCGGCAGGTGCGCGAGGAAGCACTGCGCCTGAGCCAGTTCGCCATCGACCAGAGCACGGTGGGCATCCTCTGGGTCAACTGGGACAGCCATGTACGCTACGCCAACCACGCCGCCGAACGCATGCTGGGCTACGGCGAAGGCGAGCTGCTGGAGCGGCCGTTGAGCACCTTCGAGCCCAACCTGACCATGGACCGCTGGCTGGATCTATGGAAAGGCGCGCGCACCGGGGAGGGCGGTGTCGGCCAGTTCGAGACGCAATGCCGGCGGGCCGACCAGAGCCTGCTGCCGGTGGAGCTGTCGCTGAGTTTCCTGCGCTTTCGGGATTCCGAGTACCTGGTGGTCTACCTCGCCGATGTCACCGAGCGCCACCGCGCCCTGGCGGCCCTGCGGGAAAGCGAGGCGCGGCTCAAGGGGATTGCCGGCAACGTGCCGGGGCTGGTGTTCCGCCTGGAGCGCGATCCGGCCGAGGGCGACCTGGAGTTCCCTTACATCAGCGAGGGCAGCGAGGCGTTGGTGGGCTATACGCCCAGCGAGATCCAGCACCCGCAGATGGGCTTGCGCAACCTGGTGCACCCTGACGACCGTGCCGATTACCACCGGGTCCAGGACCTGGCCCTGGCCAGCGACCAGGACTGGTCCTGGCAGGGGCGTATCCTTACCCGCCAGGGCGAACAGCGCTGGGCCGACATCAAGGCCAGTACCCGGCGCCTGGCCGATGGCCGGGTGGTGTGGGACGGCGTGGTGTGGGACATCACCCAGGGCAAGCGGGCCGAGTTGGCGCTGGCCAGGTCCCAGGAGCAATTGCGCGAATTGTCGGCTCACCTGGAGAGTGTGCGTGAGGAGGAAAAGGCCCGCATCGCCCGCGAAGTGCACGATGAGCTGGGGCAGATGCTGACCGTGCTCAAGCTGGAAGTGTCGATGTGCGAGCTGGCCTTTGCCGAGCTGGACCCGGGCCTGCACGAGCGCCTGGATAGCATGAAGCGCCTGATCGCCCAGCTGTTCCAGCTGGTGCGCGATGTGGCCACCGCCTTGCGCCCCCCTATCCTCGATGCTGGCATTGCCTCGGCCATCGAGTGGCAGGCGCGGCGCTTCGAGGCGCGCACGCAGATCCCCTGCCTGGTACAAGTACCGGATAATCTGCCAGCATTGAGTGATGCCAAGGCCACTGGCCTGTTTCGTATTCTCCAGGAGGCGCTGACCAACGTGATGCGCCATGCCCAGGCGCACAGCGTGGAGATCGAACTGGTGCACGAGCACGGGCAACTGCGCCTGACCGTCAGCGATGACGGGCAAGGCTTTTGCCGCAACCAGCCCCGGCCTGCGTCGTTCGGCCTGGTAGGTGTACGGGAGCGGGTGCTGATGCTGGGCGGCAGCATGGCGCTGGACAGTGAACCGGGCGAAGGCACCAGCCTGAGCGTGGCCATTCCGTTGAAGTAGGAGAGCGATCGTGATTCGAGTGCTGGTGGCCGAAGACCACACCATTGTCCGTGAAGGCATCAAGCAGTTGATTGGCCTGGCCAAGGACATGCAGGTGGCGGGGGAGGCAGCTAACGGCGAGCAACTGCTGGAAACCCTGCGCCATACGCCGTGCGAGGTGGTATTGCTGGATATCTCGATGCCTGGCGTGAATGGCCTGGAGGCGATCCCGCGGATCCGCGCACTGCATGACGCGCCGGCGATCCTGATGTTGTCGATGCACGATGAGGCGCAGATGGCGGCGCGGGCGCTGAAGGCCGGGGCGGCGGGCTATGCCACCAAGGACAGCGACCCGGCGTTGTTGCTGACCGCCATTCGCCGGGTTGCTGCAGGCGGGCGCTATATCGACCCGGCGCTGGCCGACCGCATGGTATTCGAAGTGGGCCTGACCGAGTCACGGCCGTTGCACACACTGCTGTCAGAGCGCGAGTTTTCGGTATTCGAGCGCTTGGCCCAGGGCGCCAACGTCAACGACATCGCCCAGCAGCTGGCGCTGTCGAGCAAGACTATCAGTACGCACAAGGCGCGGTTGATGCAGAAGCTGAAGGTGAACTCGCTGGCGGAGTTGGTGAAGTACGCCATGGAGCACAAGCTGGTCTGAATGCGACATTCACCCAGCTTGCACAGTTTTTTGCAGCCCGCGGCCTTGGGTTGCGATGGGCTGCATGGCAACCCCTGCAATATGTGCATGTTAGCTGAGCCCCGCGGGCTGCTTCCCAGCCCATCGCGACTCAAGGCCGCTCCTGCTAATGAATGGTTTTTGTCCTGAACGCGTCATCCTTGTAGGGGAATCCCTACAACAAATCTTCCAACCGGATGATGGCATTCTCTCAGCACCCCCGATTTCCGGGCGCATGCGCCTTCTCTAATCTTTTGCCTAAGCAGTCATCCAACAAGAAGGTGCAGGCATGAGCGAGGCGAAGTCGAACGCTGCAACCAGCGAAACGCTGGTCAGCTTCCGTGGTGTGCAGAAGAGCTACGACGGCGAGTCGCTGATCGTCAAAGACCTCAACCTGGATATCCGCAAGGGCGAGTTCCTTACCCTGCTCGGCCCGTCCGGCTCGGGCAAGACCACCAGCCTGATGATGCTGGCCGGCTTCGAAACCCCAACCGCCGGTGAAATCCAGCTGGCCGGGCGTTCGATCAACAACGTGCCACCGCACAAGCGCGACATCGGCATGGTGTTCCAGAACTACGCGCTGTTCCCGCACATGACCGTGGCCGAGAACCTGGCTTTCCCTTTGACCGTGCGCAACCTGAGCAAGACCGACATCAGCGAACGGGTCAAGCGCGTGCTGAACATGGTCCAGCTCGACGCCTTCGCCAAGCGCTACCCAGGCCAGCTGTCCGGCGGCCAGCAGCAGCGCGTGGCCCTGGCCCGTGCCTTGGTGTTCGAGCCGCAACTGGTATTGATGGACGAACCGCTGGGTGCCCTCGACAAGCAGCTGCGTGAGCACATGCAGATGGAAATCAAGCACATCCACCAGCGCCTGGGCGTGACCGTGGTGTACGTGACCCACGACCAGGGCGAAGCGCTGACCATGTCTGACCGCGTGGCGGTGTTCCACCAGGGCGAGATCCAGCAGATTGCCGACCCGCGCACCTTGTACGAAGAGCCCCGCAACACCTTCGTCGCCAACTTCATCGGCGAGAACAACCGCATCAATGGCACCTTGCTGGCCAGCGATGGCAAGCGCTGCCAGGTGCAGCTGGCGCGTGGCGAGCGGGTCGAGGCGCTGGCGGTGAATGTCGGCCAGGCCGGTGAGCCGGTGACCCTGTCGATCCGCCCGGAGCGTGTGCGCCTTAACGGCCACAGCGAGCGCTGCGTGAACCGCTTCTCGGGGCGGGTGGCCGAATTCATCTACCTGGGCGACCACGTACGGGTGCGCCTGGAAGTTTGCGGCAAGGGCGACTTCTTCGTGAAGCAGCCCATTGCCGAGCTCGACCCGGCCCTGGCCGTGGGCGATGTAGTACCCCTGGGCTGGGAGGTGGAGCACGCCCGCGCGCTCGATCCGATTGCCGAAGCCCATTGATGGATTGCTTCACCAACCCTGTACTGTGGAGAGAATAATAATGCGCAAGCAGTTGAAACTGACCGCCCTGGCCCTGGGGCTGTTCGCCGCTGGCCAGGCCATGGCCGCAGACCTGACCGTGGTGTCCTTCGGCGGTGCCAACAAGGCGGCCCAGGTCAAGGCGTTCTATGAGCCATGGGAGAAGGCCGGCAAGGGCAAGATCGTCGCTGGCGAGTACAACGGCGAGATGGCCAAGGTCAAAGCCATGGTCGATACCAAGAGCGTGTCGTGGAACCTGGTGGAGGTGGAGTCGCCAGAACTGGCCCGCGGTTGTGACGAGGGCATGTTCGAAGAGCTCGACCCGGCGCTGTTCGGCAACGAGGCCGACTATGTGCCAGGCGCCATCCAGCCTTGCGGCGTAGGCTTCTTCGTGTGGTCCACGGTGCTGGCCTATAACGCCGACAAGCTCAAGACCGCACCTACCAGCTGGGCAGATTTCTGGGACACCAAGAAATTCCCGGGCAAACGCGGCCTGCGCAAGGGCGCCAAGTACACCCTTGAATTCGCCCTGATGGCCGACGGTGTGGCACCGAAGGACGTGTACCAGGTGCTGGGCACCAAAGAGGGCGTGGACCGCGCCTTCAAGAAGCTCGACGAACTCAAGCCAAGCATCCAGTGGTGGGAAGCCGGCGCCCAGCCGCCGCAGTACCTGGCCTCGGGTGACGTGGTCATGAGCTCGGCCTACAACGGCCGCATCGCCGCGGTGCAGAAGGAGAGCAACCTCAAGGTGGTGTGGAACGGCGGTATCTACGACTTCGACGCCTGGGCCATCCCGAAAGGGGCCAAGGATGTCGAGCAGGCGAAGCAGTTCATCGCTTTCAGCGTGAAGCCCGAGCAGCAGAAGACCTACTCCGAGAACATCGCCTATGGCCCGGCCAACTCGAAAGCCGTGAGCCTGCTGTCGGACGAGGTGAAGAAAGACATGCCGACCACGCCTGAGAACATTGCCAACCAGGTGCAGATCGACGTGGCCTTCTGGGCCGACAACAGCGAGCAACTGGAGCAACGCTTCAACGCCTGGGCGGCGAAGAAGTAACAGCCCGGTGTGTGGGGCCGCATGGCGGCCCCTATTTCAGCCTGTATTGCGGAGTTCGCCATGGCCATTGCAGTGCCCCTCAACGAAGGCGCAGGTCCAAGTCTCAAGCAGCGCCTCAAGCACGCCGAGCGGGTCAACCGCTGGAAGGCGCAGGCGTTGATCGCGCCGCTGGCGCTGTTCCTCCTGCTGGTGTTCCTGGTGCCGATCGCGGCATTGCTGTACAAGAGCGTCGGCAACCCGGAAGTGGTTGGCGGCCTGCCACGTACTGTGGACGTCATCACCCAGTGGGACGGCAAGAGCCTGCCGGGCGAGGACGTGTACAAGGCGCTGAGCCAGGACCTGGCCGAATCGCGCAAGAACCAGACCTTGGGCGACCTGTCCAAGCGCCTGAACATGGAGCTGGCCGGCTATCGCAGCCTGTTGGCCAAGACTGCGCGGGCGCTGCCATTCAAGAGCGAACCCGCTTCCTATAAGGATGCCTTGCAGGCGCTCGACGAGCGTTGGGGGGACCCGGCCTACTGGCAGGCAATCCGCCGCAACACCAGCACGGTGACCTCATTCTACCTGCTGGCTTCGCTCGACCATCGTATCGACGACCTTGGCGAACTGGCCAAGGCCACCCCTGACCAGGCCATCTACCTGGACATCTTCGCCCGCACCCTGTGGATGGGTGTGGTGATTACCGCCATCTGCCTGGTGCTGGCCTACCCGTTGGCCTACCTGTTGGCCAACCTGCCGACCCGGCAGAGCAACCTGCTGATGATCCTCGTGCTGCTGCCGTTCTGGACTTCGATCCTGGTGCGTGTGGCCGCGTGGATCGTGCTGCTGCAGTCAGGCGGCCTGATCAACAGCGCGCTGATGGCCATGGGCATCATCGACCAGCCGCTGGAACTGGTGTTCAACCGCACCGGCGTATACATCTCGATGGTGCACATCCTGCTGCCGTTCATGATCCTGCCGCTGTACAGCGTGATGAAGGGCATTTCGCCCAGCTACATGCGCGCGGCGATCTCGCTGGGCTGCCACCCGTTCGCCAGTTTCTGGCGGGTGTACTTCCCGCAGACCTACGCCGGTGTTGGCGCGGGTTGCCTGCTGGTGTTCATTCTGGCCATCGGCTACTACATCACTCCGGCGTTGCTGGGCAGCCCGAACGACCAGATGGTCAGCTACTTCGTCGCCTTCTACACCAACACCAGCATCAACTGGGGCATGGCCACCGCGCTGGGCGGGCTGTTGCTGCTGGCGACCGTGCTGTTGTACCTGATCTATAGCTGGCTGGTCGGTGCCAGCCGCCTGCGCCTGAGCTGAGGAGCCTTGTCATGCTGAGCCCTTACATGTCGCCCGTGGAGCGGGTGTGGTTCTACAGCCTGCGTATTCTTTGCGGTCTGGTCCTGCTGTTCCTCATTCTGCCAGTGCTGGTGATCGTGCCGCTGTCGTTCAACAGTGGCAGCTTCCTGGTGTACCCGTTGCAGGGCTTCTCGCTGCACTGGTACCAGGACTTCTTCGGCTCGGCCGAGTGGATGCGCGCCTTGAAGAACAGCATCATCGTCGCCCCGGCGGCCACGGTACTGGCCATGGTGTTCGGCACCCTGGCGGCGATCGGCCTCACCCGCGGCGACTTCCCGGGCAAGTCGCTGGTCATGGCATTGGTGATTTCGCCAATGGTGGTGCCGGTGGTGATCATCGGTGTGGCCAGCTACCTGTTCTTCGCCCCGCTTGGCATGGGCAACAGCTTCACTTCGCTGATCCTGGTGCATGCGGTGCTGGGCGTGCCGTTCGTCATCATTACCGTGTCGGCGACCCTGCAAGGCTTCAACTACAACCTGGTGCGCGCGGCGGCCAGCCTCGGTGCCTCGCCGCTGCTGACCTTCCGCCGGGTGACCCTGCCGCTGATCGCGCCCGGGGTCATCTCCGGGGCGTTGTTCGCCTTTGCCACCTCGTTCGACGAGGTGGTGGTAACACTGTTCCTCGCCGGCCCGGAACAGGCGACCCTGCCACGGCAGATGTTCAGTGGCATCCGCGAGAACCTGAGCCCGACCATTGCCGCGGCGGCCACCTTGTTGATCGCCTTCTCGGTGATACTGCTGCTGACCCTGGAATGGTTGCGCGGGCGCAGCGAGAAGTTGAGAACCCAGCAGCCTGGCTGACTGCGACAGCAGACCGCTCCTGCAAAAGACCGTGATCCTTTGCAGGGGTGGCCTTGTATCGCTACTGGGGCGCAAAGCGCCCCCCCTGTGTCCGGACACCAATTGATACCAATCAGCCCTCGTCCGCTTGCCTGGGTTACAATGCGCGCCAACGTGATTCTGCCAACAGGTGCGCCATGCAGCCCTACGCTATTGCCCCCTCCATTCTCTCCGCCGATTTCGCCCGCCTGGGCGAGGACGTCGACAAGGTATTGGCGGCGGGTGCCGACATCGTCCACTTCGATGTCATGGACAACCACTACGTCCCCAACCTGACCATTGGTCCGATGGTCTGCAGCGCCCTGCGCAAGTATGGCGTCACCGCCCCGATCGATGTGCACCTGATGGTCAGCCCGGTCGACCGCATCATTGGTGACTTCATCGACGCCGGCGCCACCTACATCACTTTCCATCCGGAAGCCACGCAGCACATCGACCGCTCCCTGCAACTGATCAAGGACGGCGGCTGCAAGGCCGGCCTGGTGTTCAACCCGGCCACCAGCCTGGATGCCCTGAAGTACGTGATGGACAAGATCGACATGGTGCTGCTTATGAGCGTCAACCCGGGCTTTGGCGGGCAAAAGTTCATCCCCGGCACCCTCGACAAGCTGCGCGAGGCGCGTGCGCTGATCGATGCCAGTGGCCGTGATATCCGCCTGGAAATCGACGGTGGCGTCAACGTCAACAACATCCGCGAGATCGCTGCCGCTGGCGCCGACACCTTCGTGGCCGGTTCGGCGATCTTCAATGCCCCGGACTACCAGGAAGTCATCGCCAGGATGCGCGCCGAACTGGCCCAGGCGCGCCCATGAGCGGCTTCGAGCAGCTGTTCCCGGGGACGCTGCCCAGGTTGGTGATGTTCGATCTGGACGGTACCCTGATCGACTCCGTGCCAGACCTGGCTGCCGCCGTGGACCGCATGCTGCTCGAACTGGGGCGCCCGCCCGCCGGCCTTGCGGCGGTGCGCCACTGGGTGGGTAACGGTGCCCAGGTGCTGGTGCGCCGGGCGCTGGCCGGTGACATCGAGCACGCCGGCGTGGACGACGCGTTGGCCGAAAAGGCGCTGGCACTGTTCATGGAGGCCTATGCCGAAAGTCACGAACTGACCGTGGTCTACCCCGGTGTGCAGGACACCCTGCGCTGGCTTCACAAGCAGGGCGTGGAGATGGCGCTGATCACCAACAAGCCCGAGCGCTTCGTCGGCCCGCTGCTGGACCATATGAAGATCGGCAAATACTTCCGCTGGATCATCGGCGGCGACACACTGCCACAGAAAAAGCCTGACCCGGCGGCGCTGCTGTTTGTCATGCAGATGGCCGGCGTTACCCCGCAGCAGTCGCTGTTCGTCGGTGATTCGCGCAGTGACGTGCTGGCCGCCAAGGCGGCTGGCGTGCAGTGCGTGGGCCTGAGCTACGGCTATAACCATGGCCGGCCGATCCACGACGAATTCCCCAGCCTGGTGATCGATGACCTGCGTGCACTGCTGCCTGGTTGCGCGGACCTGGCCACTGGGATAACGTTGGCGGACCTTCAAGCCTCACAAGACAGAGAGTCCACCGTGGCGGTTACTGGCAAGTTCTGGATGAAAGTCATCAAGGCCCTGGCCCGTTGGCGTTGGCGCGCCTGACTTCTGCCTGCCGGCGCGTGCCGGCCCGTCCGTTTGCCTGACCTATTGCTGCTTGCCACGAGGCTACCCATGACCCGCGAAGAATTCCTGCGCCTGGCCGCTGCCGGCTACAACCGCATTCCCCTGGCCTGCGAAACCCTGGCCGACTTCGACACGCCGCTGTCGATCTACCTGAAACTGGCCGACCAGCCGAACTCGTACCTGCTCGAATCGGTGCAGGGCGGCGAGAAGTGGGGCCGTTACTCGATGATCGGCTTGCCGTCGCGCACGGTGATGCGTGTGCACGGCTACCACGTCAGCATTCTGCAGGATGGCGTGGAGGTGGAAAGCCACGACGTCGAAGACCCGCTGGCTTTCGTCGAGACCTTCAAGGACCGTTACAAGGTCGCCGACATCCCTGGCCTGCCGCGCTTCAACGGCGGCCTGGTCGGCTACTTCGGCTACGACTGCGTGCGCTATGTGGAAAAACGCCTGGGAGCCAGCCCCAACCCAGACCCGTTGGGTGTGCCGGATATCCTGTTGATGGTGTCGGACGCGGTGGTGGTATTCGATAATCTGGCGGGCAAGATGCACGCCATCGTGCTGGTCGACCCGGCTGAAGAACAGGCATTCGAACGCGGCCAGGCGCGTCTGCAAGGGCTGCTGGAAACGCTGCGCCAGCCGATCACGCCACGCCGTGGCCTGGACCTGAGCGGCCCGCAGGCCGCCGAGCCGGCATTTCGCTCCAGCTACACCCGCGAGGACTACGAGAACGCCGTTGGCCGAATCAAGGAATACATCCTGGCCGGCGACTGCATGCAGGTGGTGCCGTCGCAGCGCATGTCGATCGACTTCAAGGCCGCGCCCATCGATCTCTATCGCGCGCTGCGTTGCTTCAACCCCACGCCGTACATGTATTTCTTCAACTTTGGCGACTTCCACGTAGTCGGCAGTTCGCCCGAAGTGCTGGTGCGGGTCGAGGATAACCTGGTCACCGTTCGCCCGATTGCCGGTACCCGCCCGCGTGGTGCGACCGAGGAGGCCGACCGTGCGCTGGAAGACGATCTGCTGTCGGATGACAAGGAGGTCGCCGAGCACTTGATGCTGATCGACCTGGGCCGCAACGATGTCGGCCGTGTGTCCTCCACCGGCAGCGTGCGCCTGACCGAGAAGATGGTGATCGAACGCTATTCCAATGTGATGCACATCGTGTCCAACGTCACTGGCCAACTGCGTGAAGGGTTGACGGCGATGGATGCACTGCGGGCGATCCTGCCGGCCGGTACGCTTTCCGGTGCGCCGAAGATTCGCGCGATGGAGATCATCGACGAACTGGAGCCCGTCAAGCGTGGGGTCTACGGTGGAGCGGTCGGTTACTTCGCCTGGAACGGCAACATGGATACCGCCATTGCCATCCGTACCGCGGTAATCAAGGACGGTGAGCTGCATGTGCAGGCCGGGGGCGGCATCGTTGCCGACTCGGTGCCGGCGCTGGAGTGGGAAGAAACCATCAACAAGCGTCGGGCGATGTTCCGCGCGGTGGCGTTGGCTGAGCAGACTTCGGCCAAATAAGTTGATCGGGGCTGCGTTGCAGCCCTTCGCGGGCATGCCCGCTCCCACAGGGAAATCACATGCTGCAAGGCCTGTGCAATACCTGTGGCAGCGGGCGAGCCCGCGAAGGGCCGTAAAGCGGCCCCATCAATTCAAAAGTCGACGCTGACGCCCAAACTCACCCCCTGCTGCGTCAATTCATCACTCTTGCGCCAGTTATAGTTGCCGCGCAAATGCACCCCCGCCACCATTTCATGGCTCACCCCCAGGCTCGCCCGGGTCAGGTCGCTGTGCGGCGTATATCCGGTCAGGGTGAAGTCATTCGCCGGCAGGCTGGTCAGGTGCATCGTCACATCCTGCTGGTCATCCTCGAACTCATGCTCCTGCGCCACCTCGGCGAACAGCCGGGTACTCGGCAGCACCTGCACACTGCCCAGCAAACCCACGCCCAAACGGCGTGATGTACGTTCCTGGTCATCGAAGCCCAGCGCCGTCGAGCGCCCGCTCTTCTCGTCATAGCCATCCACCTTCACCCGCGCATAGTCGGCGCTGATGAACGGCGCCAGCTGCCAGCTGCTGCTCTCGGCTGCGAGGTTGTAGCCCAGTCGCCCCGACATCGCCCAGGCCTCGCCATTGGTGTCGCCCTTTTCGCTGCGGTCGTTCACGCCAAGGGCGAAGGTGCGCTTGAGGTCGCTGTAGTCCAGGTGCCCGGCGGTCAGCGCCGCGTCGGCCCACCAGCGGTCCTGGCGGTATTGGGCGAAGGCGCTGGCAAGGTAGCTGTCCAGCTTGTAGTCCGAGTCCTGTGCGCCGGCTTCCAGCTTCTGCCGGTACACGCCTCCGGCCAGGCCCAGGCGCCAGGCGTCATTCAGGCGATAGCTGCCACCCAGGGTCAGGTTGTAGCCGCGACCATCACCGCTGGCCGCGCTGCGCTGGCCATCGAAGTCCAGGTCCTGGGCGCCGCTGGAGACGAAGGCCTGCCATTGGCCAGCGGCCTGCCAAGGGGTCTGCCACTGGTTGCGCAATTCGTCCTGGTGGGCGCGCAGGCTGGCGTGGGCCATTTCCGGTAGCAGGGTCAGTTCCCAGGGGGCGGCGAGGATCGAATAGGCGTAATCGGCAATCAATTGCTGGCCGGCGATAGTCGGATGCACCGCGTCGTTGAACAGGAGCTTGGTTGGGTCTGGTGTGCTGCCATTGATGCCATACACCGGATTTTCCACGCAGCCTTCACCGCTGTAGCAGGTGCCGACCAGGTTCTGGCCACTGGCCAGGCCATACTGGCTTGGGGCGGCCAACGCTTCGCTCAACAGCACGGGGATGTTGAGTGGAATGATTTGCGCATCGATCTGCCCCAGCTGGCCTAGCAGAGACTGGTTGAACGCGCCAGACAGCTGCGACAGCGGGTTTTGCTGTGGCGTGCCGCTGAAGTTCGGAGTCTGGCCGAGGTCGGGCAGCAACCAGACCATGATGTAGCGGGCGCCACCTTGTTGCAGGGCCTGGGCGCTGGCGGCCAGGCGAGCACCGGCGGCCACCGCGTCGGCGGGGCTGTTGATCAAGCCTTGCAGGAAGTCATTGCCGCCGCCATTCAGGTAGTACAGCGCGTTGGGATCGGCGCGCAGGCCATTGGCCAGGTAGCCCGGTTTTTCACGCAGAACCAGCCCGCCGCCGGGGAGCCCTGGCGGGATGACGGTTTCGGACGTGGTGGTGATCGAATCCAGGATCTGTTGGGTGGTGTAGCCGCCCACCGCCCAGTTGTTGCCGTCGGGCAGTCCGAGGGCCGGGTTGACCGGTGAGGTGGAGGGGCCCAGTTCTTCCGGGCTCAGGCCCAGTCGTCCACCCAGGATCATGGGTGACACGGGCGCATAGTTGCCGTTGGCATCGCGGTTGGTAAAACGTATACCACCAAACTGCCCGGAATCGCTCAGGCTATCGCCAAACACGATCATGGATGAATAGGGCAAGGGTGCAGCGAAAGCCTGGCTGCAGGCCAGCGCCAATGAGGCGACGGTAAAACGTACGAACGAAGCTTTCCGCATCAGGGAACATCCTTTTTTTTGTTAGACAGCCCGATCGACCTTAGCAAATTGCATTGCGTCCCTCCCAAGGGCATTCGTTTCCCCATGTTTACGGGCGTATTGCGCCCGCCGCCCCGGTAGGCTACTGTGCCGTGACGTATGAGCGAGACCTATCCTGTGTTGATCGTCAGCAAACTCTTGATGCGCGTAATCAAGGCCCATGCCCGTTGGCGTTGGCGCGCCTGACTTTATCTCCTGCCGGCCCGCCCGGCCCGCCCCTGTTTGCCCTCCTGTCTACCACCCCCTAATGGCAAAGCCACGCCTGTTGGCTGGTGCAGGAAGGTTCGAATTCTGAAGTCAGTAGATTCAAGAGGTTTAACCCGATGTTACTGATGATCGACAATTACGACTCATTCACTTACAACGTCGTTCAGTACCTTGGCGAGCTGGGTGCCGAGGTCAAGGTCATTCGCAACGACGAAATGACCATCGCCCAAATCGAAGCCCTGAACCCGGAGCGCATCGTCGTTTCCCCTGGGCCGTGCACGCCAAGCGAGGCGGGCGTGTCCATCGAGGCCATCCTGCACTTTGCCGGCAAGCTGCCGATCCTCGGCGTGTGCCTGGGCCACCAGTCCATCGGCCAGGCCTTTGGCGGTGACGTGGTGCGTGCCCGTCAGGTGATGCATGGCAAGACCAGCCCGGTCCACCACCGTGATCTGGGCGTGTTCTCTGGCCTCAACAACCCGTTGACCGTGACCCGCTACCATTCCCTCGTGGTCAAGCGCGAAACCTTGCCTGACTGCCTGGAAGTCACCGCCTGGACCGCCCATGCCGATGGCTCGGTCGACGAAATCATGGGCCTGCGCCACAAGACCCTGAATATCGAAGGGGTGCAGTTCCACCCTGAATCGATCCTCACCGAACAGGGCCATGAGCTGTTCGCCAACTTCCTCAAGCAGACCGGCGGCCGCCGCTAAGGATCGATCATGGATATCAAGAGCGCGTTGAGCCGTATCGTCGGCCACCTGGACTTGTCCACTGAAGAAATGCGTGACGTCATGCGCCAGATCATGACCGGCCAGTGCAGCGAAGCGCAGATCGGTGCCTTCCTGATGGGCATGCGCATGAAAAGCGAAAGCATCGACGAAATCGTCGGCGCGGTGTCGGTGATGCGCGAGCTGGCCGACAAGGTCGAGCTGCAGAACCTCGATGGCGTGGTCGATATCGTCGGCACCGGCGGCGATGGTGCCAACATCTTCAACGTGTCCACCGCTTCGTCGTTCGTTCTGGCGGCGGCAGGCTGCACCGTGGCCAAGCACGGCAACCGCGCCGTTTCGGGCAAGAGCGGCAGTGCCGACCTGCTGGAAGCGGCTGGCATCTATCTCAACCTCACCCCCATCCAGGTGGCCCGCTGTATCGACAGCCTGGGCATTGGTTTCATGTTCGCACAAAGCCACCACAGTGCCATGAAGCATGCCGCCGGCCCGCGTCGTGACCTGGGGCTGCGTACCCTGTTCAACATGCTCGGGCCGCTTACGAATCCGGCCGGAGTGAAGCATCAGGTAGTCGGGGTGTTCACCCAGGCCCTGTGCCGCCCGTTGGCCGAGGTGCTGCAGCGCCTGGGTAGCAAGCATGTACTGGTGGTGCACTCGAAGGATGGCCTGGATGAATTCAGCCTGGCCGCCCCCACCTTCGTTGCCGAACTGAGGAATGGCGAGATCACGGAATACTGGGTCGAGCCGGAAGACCTTGGCATGAAGAGCCAGAGCCTGCATGGCCTGGCAGTCGAGAACCCGCAGGCGTCGCTGGAACTGATCCGCGATGCGCTGGGGCGGCGCAAGACTGAAAACGGCCAGAAGGCCGCCGAGATGATCGTGCTCAATGCTGGCGCAGCGCTGTATGCCGCTGACCATGCCATGAGCCTGAAGGCCGGTGTGGAACTGGCCCACGACGTACTGCACACCGGGCTGGCCTGGGAGAAGCTGCAGGAGCTGGGTGCCTTTACTGCAGTATTCAAGGTGGAGAACGAAGCATGAGTGTGCCGACGGTGCTGGAGAGGATCATTGCCCGCAAGTTCCAGGAAGTGGCCGAGCGCAGTGCGCGCGTCAGTCTGGCTGAACTGGAAGCCCTGGCCAAGGTTGCCGACGCCCCGCGTGGCTTTGCCAAGGCCTTGATCGAGCAGGCCGGACGCAAGCAGCCGGCAGTGATTGCCGAAATCAAGAAGGCCTCGCCGAGCAAGGGTGTGATCCGCGAGCATTTCGTGCCGGCGGAAATCGCCGTCAGCTACGAGAAAGGCGGGGCGACCTGCCTGTCGGTGCTGACCGACGTAGATTATTTCCAGGGTGCCGATGCGTACTTGCAGCAGGCCCGCGCGGCAGTTTCGCTGCCGGTGATCCGCAAGGATTTCATGGTCGACCCGTACCAGATCGTCGAAGCCCGGGCCTTGGGCGCAGACTGCGTGCTGCTGATCGTGGCAGCACTGGATGACGTGAAGATGGCCGAGCTGGCGGCCACAGCCAAGGATGTCGGCCTTGATGTGCTGGTGGAAGTGCACGACGGCGATGAGCTGGAGCGCGCGCTGAAAACCCTGGATACGCCGCTGGTGGGGGTGAATAACCGCAACCTGCACACCTTCGAAGTCAGCCTGGAAACCACCCTTGACCTGCTGCCGCGCATTCCGCGTGATCGCCTGGCTATTACCGAGAGCGGCATCCTGAACCGCGCCGATGTGGAGCTGATGGAAATCAACGAGGTCTATTCGTTCCTGGTGGGAGAGGCATTCATGCGTGCCGAACAGCCTGGGCTCGAGCTGCAGCGGTTGTTTTTCCCAGAACAGGTGAAGAAAACTGTTCAGCAACTGGACTGATCGAAATGAAGCCGGCGTCAATGCCGGCTTTTTTGTATGCCTGTAATGGCCTCTTCGCGGGCTCGCCCGCAAAGAGGCCCTGAAAAACAACATCGAAGGTGGATCAATGATCGATCAACCCCTGGCCCTGACCGTCGAACAAGGGCTGTACGCCGAACAGGAGTTGCTGGCCGCTGTGTGCCGCGGCGAACGCGATAGTGGCGTACTGTTCTGGCGCCCTACCGACCACGCTTTGGTCATGCCGCGGCGCATGAGCCGTCTGGACAATTTCGAGGCCGCCTGTGCGGAACTGGCCATTGCCGGCTGGCCGGTGCTGTTGCGCGAAACTGGCGGCGAGCCTGTGCCGCAGTCGCATGCGACCGTAAACGTTGCACTGGTCTACGTCGCCCCACGCAGCGAAGGCGACCATGGCCGTATTGAAAACGCATACGAGCGCCTGTGCCTGCCGTTGTGTGAGGTGCTGCGCGAGTGGGGCGGAGTGGCATCGGTGGGCGAGATTGACGGGGCTTTCTGCGATGGCCGCTACAACGTCAACCTCAATGGCCGCAAACTGGTGGGCACCGCACAACGCTGGCGCCAGGGGCTGGGCGGCAAGCGCCCGGTCGTGCTGGTGCATGGCGCATTGCTGCTGGACAACGAGCGCGAGTCGATGGTGGCAGCGGTCAACCGCTTCAATGAGTGCTGCGAACTGGACCAGCGTTGCCGTGCCGACGCACACATCGCCTTGCACGAAGTGGCGCCTGAGGCGCCCTGGTTCGAGCGCCTGTCGCAGGCTTATGCCAAAGTCCTGGCTGACTTGCCCAGCGATTAGCGCGTGCCGTAGACCACCATGGTCTTGCCTTTGACCTGCACCAGGCTGCGCTCCTCGAGGTCCTTGAGGACGCGGCCGACCATTTCCCGCGAGCAACCGACGATACGGCCGATCTCCTGACGGGTGATCTTTATCTGCATGCCGTCGGGGTGAGTCATGGCGTCAGGTTGCTTGCACAGGTCGAGCAGGCAACGGGCAACACGCCCGGTGACATCGAAGAACGCCAGGTCGCCTACCTTACGTGTGGTGTTGCGCAGGCGTTGGGCCATCTGGCTGCCCAGGGCGTAGAGAATTTCCGGGTCCTGACGCGCCAATTCGCGAAATTTTTCGTAGCCGATTTCGGCCACTTCGCATTCGGTTTTAGCACGCACCCAGGCACTGCGGTGCTGCTCGCTGCCGGCAGGCTCGAACAAACCCAGTTCGCCAAAGAAATCGCCGCTATTAAGGTAGGCAATGATCATTTCATGGCCTTCGTCGTCCTCGATGAGGATGGTGACCGACCCTCTGATGATGAATGACAGTGTTTCGGCCCGGTCGCCGGCGCAGATGATATTGCTTTTGGCGGTATAGCGGCGGCGCTGGCAGTGCACCAGCAGTCTGTCGATGTTCTTTATCTTGGCGGGTAAGGCAGAGGCAACCATCACGAAATCCTGTTCGATGCGACGCATTGGCTTTTTCAAAGGGGTAGCTGGCGACAAGCGCCAGTCAATTGGCGCCAGCTTATCAGACACTACAGAATGTTTCGGTATTAAACCGACAGGACTCGTACTTTTCCCACAGCCATACAAGGTCTAAGCTGACACCCTTTTTCGAAAATCAGGAGTCCGGGTAGATGAAGGCACGTATCCAGTGGGCCGGTGAGGCAATGTTCCTCGGCGAATCGGGGAGCGGCCACGTCGTCGTGATGGACGGCCCGCCCGAGGCCGGCGGCCGCAACCTGGGTGTGCGACCGATGGAGATGCTGTTGCTGGGCTTGGGTGGCTGCAGCAGCTTCGACGTGGTGAGCATTCTGAAGAAATCGCGGCAGGCAGTGGAAAGCTGCGAGGCGTTCCTCGAGGCCGAGCGGGCAAGCGAAGACCCGAAGGTGTTCACCAGGATCCATATGAACTTCGTGGTGAAAGGGCGCGGGCTGAAAGAGGCGCAGGTCAAGCGTGCGGTGGAGTTGTCGGCTGAGAAGTACTGCTCGGCTTCGATCATGCTGGAGCGTGCCGGCGTCGAGATTAGCCACGGATATGAAATCGTAGAGCTCGGTTAAGGCAACGATTGTCGGGGCTGCTGCGCAGCAGCCCCCGGCAATGTCAGCTGCGAAGCGCAGGCAATGCCGCCCGCACCCACCCAGGCAGCCAACCCCGCATCAGCTGGCTCATTCGCTCCCGCCGTTTCTGGTAAGCCAGGCCCAGCCCGATAACTCCGAGCCCGATCAAGGTCACTACCACCGGGAACAGCAGCGACTCGGCAAACACTTCATACGACAGGTAGCCCAGGTAAGCCGCTACCCCCAGTGCACCGAATACCATGAACACCGGCCGGCGCAGCAGTACCGCCATGCCCATGAGCGCGATATTGATCAGGCAGTACATGGCCTTGCCCAGCTCGCTGCCGCTGTCCGTCAGCGTCATCCCGCCCCAGAAAGCCGCCAGGCCGGCCAGATAGCCCCAATGTGCATAGTCCTCGCGTGTGCGCCCATCGACCACGAGAAACACCATCAGCAAGCCCAGCCCGAACCACAAGGACACCTCGCGGCGTTGCTCCCAGCTGAACGGGGAGCCGAAGAACCACTCGCTCAGGTCCATCGACATGAACCACAAGGCCACGGCCATCGGCATGACGATGAACGGGTAGGGGATCAGCCTCAGCATCAGCAGCCCGGCAAGTACCGTGGCCGCTTCCATTGCCAGCCAGCCGCCCTGCACATAGGTGTAGTACTGGTGATAGTTTGCCTGCGCATCGTCCAGTGGCCACCAGCCGGCCAGGCGTTCGATGGCGAATACCGCCAGCGGCACGATGCTGACCGCGACCGCTGCCAGAACCCCGGCCGCGACGGGCTGGGCGCGCTGTTGCAGGTTAAGGGCGGACAGCGTGAGCAGGAGGATATAGAGGCTGGCCATGGCCAGCAGTGCCCCGTCGCCAATACTCATCCAGGCTTCGGTAAGCAGCCAGCCCATGGCCGCCATGATCAGCATGGCGCCGAAGTAGAAGGCAACATGGGCCAGCTGGAAGCTACCGCGTGGTGCCGGCTGCTGGCGCAGGAAGGCCACAAGGGCCTGGTCCTGGCCTGGCTGGAGAATGCCGGCGTGCACGGCGCGCGCCAGGTCCTTGGCGTCGAAACGGTCCGTCATGGTAATGCCTTCAGATACGGTAAGTGCTCTTGGTCATGACCTTGGCCAACAGGCTCATGCCAAAGCGGACTGGGGCGGGGAAACGATAACCACCGGCTTCCAATGCGGAATCGGCGTGCTGTTCCTCATCGATGCGCATCTGTTCAAGGATGGCCCGGGACTTTTCGTCTTCCTGCGGGATCTGTTCCAGGTGCTCGTCGAGGTGCTTGCACACCTGATGCTCGGTGGCAGCGACGAAGCCCAGGCTGACCTTGTCGCTGACCAGGCCGGCGAGTGCGCCGATGCCGAACGACATGCCGTAGAACAGCGGGTTGAGCACGCTGGGGTGGCTGTTCAGCTGGCGGATACGCTGTTCGCACCAGGCCAGGTGGTCCACTTCTTCCTCGGCGGCGTGTTCCATGGCCTTGCGCACTTCAGGCAGCTTGGCGGTCAGGGCCTGGCCCTGGTACAGCGCCTGGGCACAGACTTCACCGGTGTGGTTGATGCGCATCAGCCCGGCAACGTGGCGGGCCTGCTGTTCGTCCAGGTCGACGTCCGGCTGGATGATGGCCGGCGAGGGACGGGCGGGTTGGCCGCTGAAGGGCAGCAAGGTACGCATGGCGGTATCGGCCTGCAGCAACAAGCGGTCAAGCGGCGAGTAGTGACGTTCGGTAGCCATCGGGCACCTCCGCAAGAATGTGCCCGACAGTTTACCGCAATAGTGGCAGGGTGGCTTGCCGTGGATCAGCCCGGTGGCCAGTGCATCTGGCGTTGGCCAAGGACGTGCATGTGGATGTGGTACACGGTCTGGCCGCCTTTCGGGTTGCAGTTCATGACCACGCGGAAACCTTCCTCGCAGCCTTGCTCGACGGCCAGGCGCTGGGCGGTGAACAGGATGTGGCCGGCCAGCGCCTTGTCCTCTTCGGTCAGGTCGTTGAGCGTACGGATGTGCTTTTTCGGGATGACCAGAAAATGTACGGGGGCCGCCGGTGCAATGTCTTTGAAGGCCAGGATCTGGTCATCTTCGTAGATGATATCCGCCGGGATTTCCCGGTTGATGATTTTGAGGAATAAATCGTCCACAGCACTTGCTCCATGGTGAGGGTCGGGCCGAGTGTACTCAGCCGGGCGCCACTCGCCCAGTGGCTATTCCATGCCGAGCGGGCAGTAGCGGCGATGGATGACGCCGGCCAGCTTGCGTACCAGCCAGCGGGGCAGCAGGCGCGGGGCGAAAGCCAGCCAGCGGTTGCGTCGGCCGGGCATGATCAGCGCGCGGTTCTTGTCCAGCGCGCGCACGGTGTACAGCGCGACTTCCTCCGGGCTGAGGCAGCGTGGCTTGCCATCGAGCCGTGGGATGCGCCGATGCGCAGAGCGCACCGGGCCGGGGCACAGCACCGAGACTTTGATGCCGGTACGCTTGAGTTCTTCGCGCAGGGCCTGCGAGAAGCTCAATACATAGGCCTTGCTGGCGGCATAGGCGGCCATCCAGGGGCCAGGCGCCACGCCGGCCAGGCCGGCCACATTGAGGATTTGTCCGCCGCCCTGTACGGCCATCAGGTTGCCGATGGCATGGCACAGGCGGCTCAGCGCCAGCACATTGACTTCCAGCAGGTCCTGCTCGTCGGCCCATTCATGAGCCAGGAATGGGCCGTAGCTACGCAGGCCGGCACAATTGACCAGCAGGTCGATACGTCGCTCGCCTTCCTCCAGTTCAAGCACGAAGCCTGACAGGCGTAACGGTTGGCTGAGATCGCAGGCGCGGAATAGCACCTCGACACCGAAGCGTTGGGTCAGCTCGATGGCCACCGGCTCCAGCGTTTCACGCTGGCGTGCCACCAGGATCAGGTTGCGCCCGCGCCGCGCCAGGGCTTCCGCCAGGGCCAGGCCCAGGCCGCTGGAAGCACCAGTGATCATGGCGTAACGGGTCATGCAAGGCTCCTGCGGGCTGAAGAGGGCGCCTAGTGTACAGCTTGGCCGATCAAGGTGTTGCCTTTTGCTACAAGGTACGGGCGCGCAGCGCCTGGCAGCGCTCCAGGGCGTCCCGGTACTCGTCATGCAGGCGTTTGATCAGCGTGCTGGCGTTGGGCAGGTCGTCGATACTGCCGACCCCCTGGCCCGCCGACCATACGGTCTTCCAGGCCTTGGCTTCGTCGTCGATCGGCTTGAGCTTGCCTTGCTCATGGCCGCCCTTGAGGGCATCCATGTCGTAGCCAGCTTGCTCCAGGCTCGGGCGCAGGAAGCTGGCAGGGACGCCGGACACCGCCGGGGTATGGATGATATCGGTGGCATGGGAATCGAGCAACATCTGCTTGTAGGCACCCGAGGCCTGGCTTTCTGCAGTGGCAATGAAGCGGGTACCCATGTACGCAAGGTCCGCCCCCAGCATTTGCGCGGCGAGGATCTCGTGGCCGTGGTTGAGGCAGCCGGCCAGCAGCAGGGTCTTGTCGAAGAACTGGCGAATCTCTGCGACCAGGGCGAACGGGCTCCAGGTGCCAGCATGGCCGCCTGCACCTGCGGCGACGGCGATCAGGCCATCGACACCAGCTTCGGCGGCTTTCTCGGCATGGCGGCGGGTAGTGACATCGTGGAACACCAAGCCGCCGTAGCCATGCACGGCATCGACCACTTCCTTCACCGCGCCGAGGCTGGTGATGACGATCGGTACGCGATGTTCCACGCACAAGCCCAGGTCGGCCTGCAGGCGCGGGTTGGTCGGGTGGACGATCAGGTTGACGGCATAGGGTGCTGGCGCCTGCAACTGTGCCAGGCCTGCCTCGATTTCCTCCAGCCAGGCCTTGAAGCCGGCGCTGTCGCGCTGGTTCAGGGCCGGGAAGCTGCCGACCACGCCGCTGGAGCAGCAGGCAAGTACCAGCCTGGGGTTGGAGATCAGGAACATCGGTGCGGCAACCAGGGGCAGGCGCAGGCTTTGTTCGAGGGAGGCAGGTAGCGACATGGCAAGGCTCCTTCAACGGGTGGCTCTGTCAGAACGGTTTGACCACCACCAGAATCACGATACCCAGCAGGAACAGCACGGGCACTTCGTTGAACCAGCGATAGTAGACGTGGCTGCGGGTATTGCTGCCGCTGGCGAAGCGTTTGCGCTGCGCGCCGCACATGTGATGGTAGACGGTCAGCAGAATGACCAGGGTCAGCTTGGCATGCAGCCAGCCTTGGCTGAGCCAGCCGGGGGTGAGGTACAGCATCCACGCGCCGAACACATAGGTGGCGATCATTGCCGGATTCATGATGCCGCGGAACAGCTTGCGCTCCATGGTCACGAAACGTTCCTGGCTGATGCTGTCCTCGCTCTGGGCGTGGTAGACGAACAGCCGCGGCAGGTAGAACAGGCCGGCGAACCAGCAGACCACGCTGACGATGTGCAGCGCTTTGATCCATAGGTAAAGCATGGGGGAGTTCCTTCAGGTATTCACGGTCGTCAGATAGTAGTGGTCAAGCGCCCGAAGGGTCATCCGAAGAGTTGTTACAGGCGCCTTGCGCCCCTATTATCGTGCGCTTTCCAGACGGCTCGTTGATAAGGGGCAAGCGTTATGATCAAGGTCGGTATCGTCGGCGGCACGGGTTACACCGGCGTCGAACTGTTGCGTCTGCTGGCACAGCATCCACAGGCCGAAGTGGCGGTCATCACTTCGCGCTCCGAGGCGGGCGTGGCGGTGGCGGACATGTACCCGAACCTGCGCGGCCACTATGACGGGCTGGCGTTCAGCGTGCCCGACAGCAAGACCCTGGCGGCCTGTGACGTGGTGTTCTTCGCCACGCCGCACGGCGTTGCCCATGCGCTGGCCGGCGAACTGCTGGCGGCGGGTACCAAGGTGATCGACCTGTCGGCCGACTTCCGTTTGCAGGACGCCGCCGAATGGGGCAAGTGGTACGGCCAGCCGCACGGCGCACCGGAGTTGCTCAAGGACGCGGTTTACGGCCTGCCTGAAGTCAACCGTGAGAAGATCCGCCAGGCACGCCTGATCGCTGTGCCAGGTTGCTATCCGACCGCCACCCAACTGGGCTTCCTGCCGCTGCTGGAAGCTGGCCTGGCCGACCCGTCGCGCCTGATCGCCGACTGCAAGTCGGGTGTCAGCGGCGCTGGCCGTGGTGCGGCGGTGGGCTCGCTGTTCTGCGAAGCCGGCGAAAGCATGAAAGCCTACGCAGTGAAGGGCCATCGCCACCTGCCGGAAATCAGCCAAGGTCTTCGCCTGGCCGCTGGCAAGAATATCGGCCTGACTTTCGTCCCGCACCTGACGCCAATGATCCGTGGCATTCACGCCACCCTGTACGCTACCGTCGCCGACACCTCGGTCGACCTGCAGGCGCTGTTCGAGAAGCGTTACGCCAATGAACCGTTCGTCGACGTGATGCCGGCTGGCAGCCACCCGGAAACCCGCAGTGTGCGCGGCGCCAACGTCTGCCGCATTGCCGTTCATCGCCCGCAAGGTGGTGACCTGGTGGTGGTGCTGTCGGTGATCGACAACCTGGTCAAGGGCGCGTCCGGCCAGGCGGTGCAGAACCTCAACATCCTGTTCGGCCTGGACGAGCGCATGGGCTTGTCACACGCCGGCCTGCTGCCGTAAGCCGCCAGCGTTCGAAAAGGCCCGCGTCGTGCGGGCCTTTTTGTAGGTCGCGACTAAAGCCGCACAATTCTTGACCGATTTTCTCGGGAAAGCGGATAATGCGCGTCATCGAGTTTTATGGCGGCTACCACGCCGGGAGAATCAACATGAGCGTCGAAACCTTCACCCCCACCGCTTTGGAATTCACCCACGGCGCTGCGCAAAAGGTGAAGAACCTGGTTTCCGAGGAAGGCAACGATCGTCTGAAGCTGCGCGTGTTCGTCACCGGTGGCGGCTGCTCGGGCTTCCAGTATGGCTTCACCTTCGATGAGGACGTGGCCGAAGACGACACCATCGTCGAGCGCGAAGGTGTTTCCCTTGTGGTCGACCCGATGAGCTTCCAGTACCTGGCCGGCGCTGAGGTGGATTACCAGGAAGGCCTGGAAGGCTCGCGTTTCGTGATCAAGAACCCGAACGCTGCCACCACCTGTGGCTGCGGCTCCTCGTTCTCGATCTGAGGCCTGGCCATACGAAAACGCCGCGCAATTGCGCGGCGTTTTGCTTTCTGGCGTAACGTTCAAGCCGGGTAGATTGCGCCGAGTACGCGCAGGCCCTTGGCCGCTGTCACGCTAGGGCGATTGGCAGCGATGCCTTCCAGGCAGCAGTGGGCCAGCCAGGCGAAGGCCATTGCTTCGACCCAGTCCGGGTCCACGCCATGGGCGCCGGTGCTGGCGACACGGGCGTCGGGCAGCAACTGGCCAAGGCGTGCCATCAGGGCGCCGTTGCGCGCACCGCCACCGCAGACCAGCAGCGCTTCGGTGCCTTGCTGGGCGTTGCTCAACGAGTCGATGATGCTACGTGCGGTCAGTTCCAGCAATGTTGCCTGTACGTCCTCGTCGCGGTAAGCGGGCAGGCGGGCCAGGTGACCTTCCAGCCAGGGCAGGTTGAATACTTCGCGGCCGGTGCTCTTCGGGCCGATGCCAGCGAAGAACGGGTCGGCCAGCAGTGCGTTGAGCAAGTCGGCTTGCACCACGCCCGAGGCAGCCCAGGCCCCATCCGCATCGTAGGCCTGGCCGCGCTTGCGTTCGATCCAGGCATCCAGCAGCACGTTGCCCGGGCCGCAGTCGAAGCCGTGGACTGGCTTGTCGTGTTCGATCAGGCTGAGGTTGCTGAAGCCGCCCACATTGAGAATGGCCAGGCGCTGGCCCAGATGGCTGAACAGGGTTTCATGGAAGGCCGGCACCAGAGGCGCACCTTGGCCGCCGGCGGCCACATCGCGGCGGCGGAAGTCGGCGACCACGCTGATACCGGTAAGCTCGGCGAGCAGCGCCGGGTTGCCGATCTGCACGGTAAAGCCGCGTGCAGGTTCGTGGCGGATGGTCTGGCCGTGGCTGCCAATGGCGCGGATGGCTCCGGCCGGCAGCTCTTGCCTGGCCAGCAATTGGCGGATGCCTTCGCCTGCCAGGCTGGCCCAGCGGTTTTCCGCCAGTGCAGCGCGGGCGATCTCGTCAGGGCCGCTGCTGCAAAGGCCCAGCAGTTCCTGGCGCAGGTCGCCGGGCATGGGCAGGTAGTGGGTGGCGAGCAGTTTGAGCTGCTCGCCTTGTTCGATCAAGGCAATGTCCAGGCCATCGAGGCTGGTGCCGGACATCACCCCCAGGTAGAGCGCCATGGGCTTAGCGCTTGTTCGCCGCGAGCAGGGTGGCCTTTTCCTGATCCATGCGGGCGATCAGGGGTTGGCTCTGCTGCAGGAAGCGCTGGCGCTCGTTTCGGGCGATCGGGTCGGCCATTGGCACTTTCTGGCTCAGCGGGTCGACGTGCACACCATTGACCTGGAACTCGTAGTGCAGGTGCGGGCCGGTGGACAGGCCGGTGGTGCCGATATAGCCGATGACCTGGCCTTGCTTGACCATGCTGCCGGTCTTGATGCCCTTGGCGAAGCCTTGCATGTGGCCATACAGCGTCTTGTAGCGGTTGCCGTGCTGGATGATCACGGTGTTGCCGTAACCGCCACGGCGCCCGGCCAGTTCGATACGGCCATCTCCGGCTGCCTTGATCGGGGTGCCGCGCGGAGCGGCGTAGTCGACACCCTTGTGTGCGCGGATCTTGTTCAGGATCGGGTGCTTGCGGCCTGCGGAGAAGCGCGAGCTGATGCGGGCGAAATCCACCGGGGTACGGATGAACGCCTTGCGCAGGCTGTTGCCGTCGGCGGTGTAGTAGCTGGTGTTGCCCTGCTTGTTGGTGTAGCGCACGGCGGTGTAGGTCTTGCCGCGGTTGGTGAACCGCGCGGAGAGGATATTGCCGGTGCCGACGACTTTGCCGTCCATCACCTTCTGCTCGTAGACCACGTCGAATTCGTCGCCCGGGCGGATGTCCTGGGCGAAATCGATGTCGTAACCCAGCACGCGAGCCATGTCCATGGTCATGCTGTGGGACAAGCCGGCGCGCTGCGCCGAGGCTGACAGAGAGCTTTTGATCACCCCATGGGCATAGGCGGTACGCACGACCGGCTTGCTGATCTCGCGGTTGAAGGTATAGCCCTTGTCGGTCTTGGTCAGGCGAATGGTTTCAAGATTGTTGACCTTGCTGTGCAGGCTGGCCAGCTGGCCGTCCTTGTCGAGTTCGAACTGCAGTACCTGGCCGTGCTTGAGCTGGCTGAACTGCTTGGCCTGCTTGTTGCTGGCCAACAGGTCGTGCACCGCATTGCTCGGCAGGCCGACCTTGGCGAACAGGGTGGACAGCGTGTCGCCACGGGCCACAGTGACTTCGCGGTGGCTGGGCGCCTTGGCAGTTTCAACCGTCGGTTCTGCGGCAGGGGGTTCTTCCTGCTTGGCGTTCTGGGTTTCGGCAGCGGCGTCCTCGATCTGGGCGAATGGCGAGCCTTGCTCACTCTCTGCCTGTACCAGGGGCGCAGCGCGGGATTCGTCCTTCAACTGCTCGGCAGGGCTCTCCAGCTCGAGGTTGAGGGTGGTTTTCTTGGCTTCCACTTCGCTGGAGGGAAACACCAGCAGGGCCAGGCTGAGCAGGGCGGCGATGCCGCTGGCGGCCAACAGATGGCTTTTCGGATAAAGCGGGGGCGCTTTAGGCGGTTCGTTGGTCATGGGCACGGTGACTTTGAAAAAGGTGAAATGGAAAAGATGAATGACATGATGAAGATGAAATAACTGTATAAAATATAACCAAAACCATTTTCACGCAAGGGCGCGTAGACGCCGCAAGCCTGTGCCCGGGTCACATTCCTTTGCGAAACTTGTAATTGACGGCCGATCTTGTATGGTTGGCTCCCCCTGAATCTGAGCCTTGCGGGTTTGTCTATGAAGTCGGTTGAAGAGCAGCTGGCGCTTATCAAGCGCGGTGCGGAAGAAGTACTGGTCGAGTCGGAACTGGTGGAGAAGCTCAAGCGCGGCCAGCCTCTGCGCATCAAGGCCGGCTTCGACCCGACCGCGCCGGACCTGCACCTTGGGCACACGGTGCTGATCAACAAGCTGCGTCAGTTCCAGGACCTGGGGCACCAGGTCATCTTCCTGATCGGTGACTTCACCGGCATGATCGGCGACCCGAGTGGCAAAAGCGCCACGCGCCCGCCGCTGACTCGCGAGCAGGTGCTGGAAAACGCCGAGACCTATAAGCAGCAGGTGTTCAAGATCCTCGACCCGGCCAAGACCGAGGTCGCGTTCAACTCCACCTGGATGGACAAGCTGACCCCGGCTGACTTCATTCGCCTGGCTTCGCAATACACCGTGGCGCGCATGCTCGAGCGTGATGACTTCCACAAGCGCTACACCACCAGCCAGCCGATCGCCATCCATGAATTCCTGTACCCGCTGGTGCAGGGTTATGACTCGGTGGCGCTGAAGGCCGATGTCGAACTGGGGGGTACCGACCAGAAGTTCAATCTGCTGATGGGGCGCGAGTTGCAGCGTGCCTATGGCCAGGAAGCGCAGAACATCGTGACCATGCCGTTGCTCGAAGGGCTCGACGGTGTGAAGAAGATGTCCAAGTCGCTGGGTAACTACGTGGGTATCCAGGAAGCGCCGGGGGTGATGTATAGCAAGCTGGTGTCGATCCCGGATACCTTGATGTGGCGTTACTTCGAGCTGCTGAGCTTCCGCTCGATGGAAGAGATCGGGCAGTTCCGTGCCGACGTCGCCAGCGGTGCCAACCCGCGCGACATCAAGATCAAGCTGGCGGAAGAGATCGTGGCGCGTTTCCATGGCGAAGAGGCTGCGGCCAATGCCCATCGTGCAGCAGGCAACCGCATGAAGGATGGCGAGTTGCCGGAAGACCTGCCGGAGGTTGAAGTGACCGCGGCGGAAAGCCTGCCGATTGCTGCCGTGCTGAACCGGGCTGGCCTGGTGAAGAACTCGGCGCAGGCTCGGGATCTGCTGAGTGGGGGGGCGGTGAAGGTTGATGGTGCGGTGGTTGATCGCGATTTTGTGTTTGCGCTGGGTGCGACGCATGTGTGCCAGGCGGGCAAGAAGTCGTTTGCGCGGGTTACCCTCAAGGCTGAGTGATAGCCGGTAGGTGTAGCTATATGGAAGCGGGGAGGCCGGTAGGCCTCCCCGC